>NZ_JBLWTZ010000008.1:0-154378 GCF_048269885.1 Tenacibaculum sp.
GAAAACAATCCAAATATATTATTTAAAGATTTATATTTTTTATTAAGGATTGAAAAGGATAAATATTTGAAGTTTAAAGTAGTTAGAACAGTAATTGCACGATAAATGAAAGTAAACTATTTTTTAATTATAGCCCTTCTTTTGTTTTCCTGTAAAGAAAAACAACAAGCTAGTACTATAGAAGAAGAAAATACGTATCAAGTTATTGGGCTATTATTAAGTGACCTAAGAGGATCAATGGTATTACCTCCGGGGTTTCCACCACCACCAGACGGTAGTGTTTATAATTTTACAACTAAGGATAGTCTTCGGAGTTATAAATATTTTTACAAACAAACAGTAAGAAAAAAAACAATAGCTTTTTGGCCTCAGATTTCTGTTTCGAAAAAAAAATATAAAGAAAAAGAGTTACAAATAATAAATGAATGTACAAATGATAACCAACTAATAACATCATTTTTAAAGTCGGGAAATAATATTAAGATAGACATAAACAAAGTAGCCAATTCAAAGAAAGACTCTTTAATTTATTATACTGAAAAGCATAAAGAAATGTTAGGAGGAGGGTTTGATGAAATAGATGTACTGTTAAGTTTTTCTGACATAACCTTTAATAAAGGTTATACTAAAGCATTGATATCTGTTGGGGTAATTTTTGAAAAACTAGATGGTATTTCAACACTTATTTACCTAGAAAAAGAACATTACCACTGGAAAATAAAATGTGAAAAAGTGATATCTATTTCCTAATAAATGAAAAAGTTAATCATAATTTTACCGTTGCTATTCTTTCTTAATTGTAAGAAAACACAGAAAGAGGGTAAAGAAGCTAAATATGAAGTTGTACAAACACTTTATAATTACATCACTAAATATCACACCCATATCTTAGCTTTTCCTGTATCCCCACCCGATCCCAAAATAGAGTTTGATTCTTTACAAAAAATCATAGAGAGAGATAGGAAAATTATAAAAGATACAACCAAAATAGTTAACTCTTATATAAAAAGTAGAGGTAGACGTGTAGTATGTATTGATAAAAAGCAAAGTCCTAGTATAGATTTAAGTAAAAGAAATATACCATGTATAACAAAGAACTTTGATAGCTTATACAATGATTTTATCAAAATAAAAGGGACACAAACCTTAGATTTAACAAAAATAAAAGATAATAGGTATTCTGTAATTATACCTTATCATGATTATTATCCCAAAATGTCTAATAAAGGGTTTGATAAATGTGATATGGTTTTAACTTTTTCACGAATAGCTTTTAATAAAGAAGAAAATAAAGCTATAGTAATTATGGCTACAAATTTTGGTAGATTAAATGGTTTTTCAGCATTGTACTTCTTAGAAAAAGAGAAGGGGGAATGGAAAATAAAATGTAGAGAAGGTTTATCTATTTCTTAAAGAATGAAAAGGCTATTAATGATTTTAACAATTTTTCTTCTTTTGTTTTCCTCTTGTAAAAAAATGAAAACAAGAAATTACGAAGAAGAAAACACCTATCAAATTATTACTTTTTTGACTGAGGACGCTAAAGATTTTTTAGTTATGCCTCCTGTTCTTTCTATACCTCCATTGCCAAATGCTAAAGACTATAATGTTAGAACAATGACATGCCAAGATAGCATAGGAGCATATAAATATCACTATAAACAATTAACTAAAAAGAAAACTATTGCTATAACAGATAGCTTATTTGGCGTAAAAGAGAGATATAGTTTTAGAGGTAAATGTGATGTAGTTAATAATAAGTTACTTGAAAAATTTAATGACCTGAGAGAAAGTAGAAAGCTAAATATATCAAGAGTTACTGTTTACGATAAAGATACATTAATACAGTACAAAGAGGAATTTAGAAAATTACCATCGAAAGGTTTTGATAACATGGACTTGTTGTTAAGTTTTTCACGAATAGCTTTTAATGATGCTTTTGACAAAGCAATTGTATTTGTAGATATGAGTATAGGTCATTTAAACGGTGTTTCAATTTTAGTATATCTAGAAAAAGAAAATTACCACTGGAAAATAAAATGTGAAAAAGTGTTGTCTATTTCTTAAAAAGGAGCTTTTGTATACACATAAAAAAAGCCTCTAATTTAATTTAGAGGCTTTTTAAATTACACAACAAACACACTAATTTGACGAATCTAAATGTAGACTCTTAGAAATTTTTTGCCAGTCAATGATTTTAAAATTTTGATGTAAACTGTCTTTACCTTGGGTATTGGCACCATCTTGTGCAATAAAGAATCCTTTAGTGTATTTTGTACCAAAATTAACAGAGGTTACATCAATTCCGTCCGTATCGTAGGTACCATCAATAGCACCATCTTTTAATGAAAAACTTCCTAGGTATTGATTGCTAACTCTATCAAAAACAGCATAACTGTTATTTCCTTGTGAGGATAAAATAATATATCCTTTTCCGTTCCCAGCATCGTATAAAGTAACGCCTTCAAAATCATCTTTCATATTCAAATCGTTGGTGCTGATAACCTTTACACGGTTGTTTTCAGCATTGGGTTCAGCATCGTATTTCCATAAGGCTTTGTTCTCTTCTCCAATATATACCTTAGCGTGTACATCATCGGCAACAATACCTTCTCCTTGACTTCCTAATGAAAATTCACGGACTAACTTGGCATCAATTTGAGTGTTGTTTTCAAACAATTCCCATTGTTCAACACCGCCTTTTTTACCAACCATAAAAACATAAATTTTGTTAGTTTTAGGGCTCTTGTACATCCCTAAACCGTACACTTCTTTTAAGTTAGAAGTTATTTTTCTAGCAGCGGTGTCTTCTAATTCTCCTGTAGGTTTTACAATCAGTATAGAAATAGTATTGTAGGTTCTATTACTAGCAGTAACAACCGAAACTTTTTTTCCGTTTAATAAGAATCCATCACGAATATCAACATTGTTTACACGTCCTATTTTATAAGAATACAAACGTTCTCCTTCTAAATTATAAACTTCTAAACCTTCTTTTTTGTTTGTGCCAATTATGGTTGATTTTGTTACATCAGCGGGATTTATCCACACGCACGGGTCATCTGCAGCATCGTCAAAAGAAGTAACAGGTGCTGTTTCAGCGTCAGCAACCAAAGCTACTACTGGTTTCGCTTGTGGGTTTTGATGTACTATTTTTTCAACTTTACAAGCGCTTAGAATAAGGCAAGTAAGTATTATTCTGTATGCATTATTCATTCTTAAAAATTGTATTTTAAACCAGCGTTCCAGTTATAGTTATAAAACTCAGCCTGCATAGTTTGATGTTTTGTACCTTGGTAAAAACGCAATTCTTGATTGGTTAAGTTTTTTGCTTCTGCAAAGATTTGTAAGTTTTTAGTAATACGGTAAGAAGCATTTAGGTCTACAAACAATTGTTCGTCATAAAATACATCCGTAAAGGTATCGTCTCCGTATTCAAAAATATAATCATCAGCAAAGTTTAAAGAGGCTCTAATTGATAGTTTAGAGCTTTCATAGGCTAATGATCCGTTAAACATATTTTTAACAGCTCCCGCCAAAGGCAATCCATCTTCTCTGTCTGCAATACCATCTGTTTTAGAATCTGTATAGGTGTAGTTACCATATACAGTTAAGTTTCTTAAGAAGCCAGGTAAGAAGTTTAGTTTACGTTGTAAAGCTACTTCAAAACCATAAATTTCGGCAGTACCTCCGTTGAAAGGCCTTGTGACATCATAAGTTTCTGTAACACCTCCGATAGTAATTGGTTCTTCAGTAATAGAATTGTAAATAAATTGATCTAAGCTTTTGTAAAATGCTCCAGCAGATAGAATACCCACGTTGCTAAAGTAGTGCTCAAACATTAAATCAAAGTTCATCGCTTCAGTAGGATCCAAATTAGGATTTCCATACTCAGCTTCAATATCATCACTATTAATATTTCTGTAAGGTACTAAATCGTAATAGTTTGGTCTTGCAATTGTGTTGGTCCAAGCAGCTCTAACAATGGTGTTTTTGTTAATATTGTATTTAGCTTGTAGGTTAGGTAACCAGTTGGTATAGTTTCGAGCTCCTGATGTTTTAGTTACATCACTTAAATCATTAGCCGTTTCAACATCAATAGCAAAACCATTATAATCTATTGTTGTTTTTTCAACTCTTACCCCAGCAATAAAAGAAAAGTTGTTAGCTAAATTTTGTTGTAACATTCCGTATGCTGCATAAATATTTTCATTAGCATCGTAGTTTTCAGGAACAAACTCATCTAATACAAGTTCACCACCTGTTAGGCTTAAATTTCCTAAAAATTCTTTTGAAACGAAAAGGCCAGATTTATAATCGTCACCCGCTAAATAACCATTAATAGTATAGTCATTAGTAGTGGTAGTATTCATAGTTGGAAATTGATTTTCTAAATCATACTCATAAAAGCTATTATCTCTTACTTTTTCTTTGTACTTGTATTTAAAACCAAATTTTAAAGAGTTTTTATAAGTTCCAGTAGCATTGATAGGAGCCAAAACATCAAAATTAGAGTTGATTTTACGTTCCTGTGTAAATCCTTGTTGTTGCGTTATTTCATTGTATTCAAAAGTTGAAGGATCGTTAAAATCGTTATTTGTTGGTCGTAATACTGGGAAGTTTGTTCGCGAGAAGTCTTGCATAACTTCAATATCATCATTTTCAAAACTGATATAACGTTCGTCTGGACGTTCTTCTTTAGCTTTGGCAGTTCCTGTTTTCCAGTTTAATTTAATGTTTCCGAAAATAATATGTTCTCCACCTACAGATATGTTGTAAGTGCTTTGACGCTCTAAACGAGTGTTGTCGTTGGTATCATTGTTGATGCCTCCTTTAGTTTGACGACGTACTTCAGCCTTTGATAATCCTGTAGCATCTGGTTCGTCTATTTTTCTAAAACGCACTCTATAACGATTTTCATAGTCGTTTCTCTGATTGTACATTGATTTAAAGAAAAGTGTATTGTTGTTGTCAGGAGTCCAGTCTAAGTTGGCAGCAACACTCATTCTGTTTCTTTTTACATCGTAACGTCTAATATCGTGTTCTCCAATGTAAGTTTTATCGTTTTCTTTTTCCCATTCAAACTCGACATTATCTGAACCATAATCGTTAGAGTTGTATGAAGCATTGATTACATAGCCTAGTTTGTCTTTAAAAGCTCTGTTAGCAACTAATGCAGAAACATTATAGTTAGGTGTATTTCTTACAGGATTTTGTCCGTAAGAACCTGCAACGAAAGCTCTAAAAGTAGTAGGAGCAGAGCGTGTAACTAAATTAACGGAACCACCAATGGCATCTCCTTCCATATCAGGGGTAACAGCTTTGTTAACCTCAATGGTTTGAATCATATCTGAAGGAATTAAATCCATTTGAACTCTACGGTTGTCACCTTCGGCAGACGGAATTCTGTCACCGTTTAAGGTTACTGAGTTTAATTGAGGGGCTAGCCCACGGATAACAATATCTCTAGCTTCACCTTGGTCGTTTTGCATAGAAATACCAGGAACACGTTTTAAGGCATCTCCAATATTGGCATCAGGAAACTTTCCTACTTGATCAGCAGAAATAATATTGGTTATGTTTTCCTTGTTTTTTTGTTGGTTTAAGGCTTTGGCTTGTCCTTTACCAATACTTCCTTTAATAACAACTTCATCCAACCTATCTATTTTAGGAGTTAAAGAAAAGTTTTTAGATTGTATGTTGCTTGTAAGCGTAATGGTTTCTGTTAGGGTTTGATAACCTAAAAATGATATTAGTACTTCATAACTTCCTTTTGGAAGGTCTAAAAGCTCATAGTTTCCATTAAAATTAGTAGAAATCCCAATTTGTAGAGAAGGAATACTGATTGTAGCTCCTGGTAAAGGTTGGTTTGTTTCGTCTAAAACCCTTCCTTTTAATCCTGATTTACTTTGTGAGTATCCTAAAACACTTATAAAGCAAAGAGCAATTAAAATTAATTTTTTCATTTTGAAATCTTTAGTGAATTATCCACGGCGAAATTATTTATGATAACTAGGAACTAGATTTCAAATTTGTTAGTAAAAAATTATTAAAACATATGTATAAGGTTGATTATATGTTAACTAATTGAGGTTTTTGTAATGTTTTAGTCTTTTTTATTTAATATAGAAATTACTTTAAAAAAATAGTAGGTATTTAATTTTATGAGTTTGCAAACAAAAAAAAGCCTTCAAAATTATTTTGAAGGCTTTTAAGAAATTTTATGTCTTTTTAGAATTGGTAACGAATACCTAATCCAAAATCAGAGTTAAAATCTTTATAATAATCACCAAATCCAATATCAGGTCTGTAGTCTAAAGAAATCATTAATGGAATATCAAAATTGTATTCGATTCCAATTACACCTGAAACAAAAATGTAGGTTTCTGATGCATCTACATTCTTTGCATTCCAGTGACCTAAACCACCACCAGCACCTGCGAACCAGTTAAAACGGTTTTCCAATTGCCATACCCATTGGTATAAGGCAGTCGCTTTAAATCCGTCATAGCCACTTCCATTTCTTAAACCTAAGTCAAGTTCTAAACGATTGTTGTCGCTTAATCTACGTTGGTAAGAAATTTCAGCACCAAAACCATCATTATCTCCTAAACGAAGACCAATAGCATTTTTAGAAATATCCTGCGCGTTGGCAGTGAAAAAGGAAAGGGTTAAAAAACCGATAAATAAAAAGATTTTTTTCATAATTTTTAATTTAATGTTATGTATTGCTAAGATAGTTATTTTATTTTACTAGTAATCTTTTCCCTTTAGAATGACTAGTAAATTCAGGAGCATACATGCTTTGTATAGTAGTAATTCCATTACTAAATTTTCCGGTATTATTTACACGAACATCGTATTCAAATATATAGACTCCTTTAGGTAAACGCTCAAAAAAGAAATTTGTTGCAGCATCTTTTGTACTTTCATAGTATCCTAGGTTATCTTGCCATTTATATTGAGATAATACGTTAATAGGTTCAACTCCGCTGGCTCTCATATCTTTCATGTGTACAAATTCCATATCTCTATCAGAGCGAAGTTCAATTCTAACAGTCATTAAATCTCCTACATTTAATTGTGTGTTTTCTGTAACTTCTTGAAGTTGTTTACCCGTATTAGTATTTACTTTTTTAAACAGTTTTTTAGTCAGCTGTAAAGGAGTTTTAGCAGAGGTAATTTTATCTAGGTCTTCAAAATATTGCCAATACAATCCACCCCAAGCAATACCGTTTCCTTTTTTAGTAATACGAACGGTACCCATATTAGGAGTAATTTCAGAACCATTCCAAGAGGTTTTAAAATAACCAGTACCCGCCTCAATTTTGGTGTCTTCTAATTTAGAAGGATTGATGGTTTGATTTCCAATTGTTACATCTACCATATCAGTTACCGATATCCAATCACTACCTCGTAATAATAAAGCATATACAGCTTCTGTAGTTGCTTTGGTAGTTTTCCAACGATTGGTTTGCTTATTTTTTAGTAACCATATTTTTAGGTTATCAATCGTTTCAGTGTTATTTTCAATTTCTGAAAAAGCTTCAATTAACAACGATTGTGTTTCAATAGGTGCTTGGTACCAATACCAACTCGGTTGATTTTCTTTCCAGTACATTCCTAATTCATCAGAAATAATACTGTTTTCTTTTAAAGATTTTAAAATTTTATCAGCAATTTGTGTATTACCGTTTCTAAACTGTAGTAAGGCAATTTGTCCTTTTCCGTATAAACTAAATTCTTTCCAGTAAGTTGCTGTTTGATTTTTGTAGTATTCAATAGCGGTTTTAGTTGTACTATTAACATCGATATCTTTATAAAAAGAACGCATGTATAAATACTGAACAATGAAATAGTTAAGGTGGTTTTTCTTTAAGTACTCAGTATATTTTTTTTGACCTTTTTCAGCTTTAATACGTTCAGCACTTTCTAATAACTTCTTGTAGGTATGTTCAATTTCAACATCTAAAAAGTGGATAGCATCCACAAGCATCTTTTTTGTAGAATTATCTATCTTGGTGATGCCTAATTTTTGCAAATGTCCAAAACCGGTAGCAATATGATTCGTGATATATGCATTAGGATTATCATTTCCTTTAAACCAAGGGAACCCACCATTGTTTAATTGCATTTGTGAGAGCTTGTTAATAGCGTTTTGTTGCTCGTTTTTCATTTTGTTTAAATCGAACAACAAAGCAATGCGCTTTTTTTGTTCAGTTTCTGATTGAGCATCATGTAACCAAGGGGTTTCCTGGATAATCAACGATTTTAACTCTTGATTCTTTTCTAAGTTACTCAATAAAGCATCTGAAGACTTCCAAGCATTGAATACCTCTTGTATTCTCGGATTTGAATTTGCGATATGACTTGCCAAGGTATTTGCATAATAACGTGCAAAGGTTTGTTCACTACACTCGTACGGGTATTCCATTAAATATGGCAAGGCCTGTACAGCGTACCATGCTGGGTTAGAGGTAACTTCTAATGTTAATTTATGGTGACTGAGTGTAGTCGAAGTCTGATTTTTTAGTTTACCTAAGGTAAATGTTTTAGATTGATTTGAACGAACCCACATAGGTAGCGTTTCTGTAACCAACATTCGGTTTGATAATACTGGTAACACATTTTGTTCACCATCTGAAAAATCTCCTGCCTTGGCAACTACTTTATATTGAATTGCTTGATACGTATCAGGAATTGATAAGTTCCAAGATACATTGGTATTTCCATTGGCATTAACACTGAAAGACTGATTCTTTGTTGAATTGTTTAACAAGTTGATTTCTTTTCCTGTAATAGCATCGGTCAATACAAGTTGTGCCGTACCCTGTAATTTTTTATCAGAGATATTAGCAATTTTAGAGCTGAATGTAATTTGATCTCCTTCTCTTAAAAACCTAGGAGCATTAGGCATTACCATCAACTCTTTTTGAGTTACAGTAGTTATTGTTTTGGTAGCAGATTGCAATTCTTTTGTGTGTGCTAACAGCTGCAGTTTCCATCGTGTTAAAGCTTCTGGAGTAGTAAAGCTGAAGGTAATATTACCCTCTTTATCGGTTTGTAAATGCGGATAGAAAAATGCAGTTTCTTGAAGGTTTTTACGAATTTGTACGCCGTCTAAAGAAGTTTTCTCTTCCTCTGTTTTCTTTTCAGCTAAAGCAACAACAACCATTTCATCTAGTAAATTTGCTTGAGTATCTTCCATAAGTTCTTTCTCTTCAACAATCATTTCTCTTTCTGGGGAAGGTTGTATTTTAGCACTCATAGCTAAGCCTCTTAAACGAATATCTCTATTCATTCCGAAATAAAAACCAAACCAGTTTAATTGGTCGTATCGCTGAGTTTTAAACGAATTAGGATAGGTATTGTTAAAAACTCTGAAACGTTCGTTACCAAAACTTTGATACGCATTAGCATTACCACTGAGTGAGTAATATGTAGAAGTTGAGATAGGTGAAAACTCCCAATTATGAGGTTTAAATTCATCTAAAGAAGCGTCATACATACTCGCTAACACCTCTGCTGCTACTTTGTTATTTGTATCGTTTTTAATGGTAAAACTCCACGTTTCTTGGGTTCCAGGTTGTAATTTATCTCTAAAGGTATTGGTTTCTATACTAATGCTATCTTGTTCATTTGGGACAGAAACAGGAATTGTTCCACTTACAAAACTATTGTAATTCACAAAATAATACTTGATAACAAATCCGCCAATGTCTTGCTTGGTAACAGGGATTTTAATTGTTTTGGTTTTGTTGTTTAAATGAATGAGCTCTGAGTTTACGATGGTTTGATTCTTTTCTATTTGAACTATAACCGTAACATCTTTTGAAGCAGAACCAATTTGTAACTCAGCAATGTCATTTGGTTTGTAAGTCGTTTTATTTGTGTTATACGTGAATAATTGATTGTCTGTTACACTTTTTTCTTTGTTATCAATTACTGTAAAAAGAGCTTTGTCAGTAACTTTTTGACCAAACTCATCGTTGGTGTCTAGAATAACAATATACTTTCCAGAATCCCATTTTTTATAATTGTTAAATCTAATTTTTTTAGAGTCTTCTGTGTTGAAGTTTTGTTGAAATACCAGTTTCCCTTTTTTCCAATTTACAAAATTTTGTTCCTCTGAAGTATAAGCGTCATGAGGAAATAAGTTTCTAAACTCACTTTCTGAGATATCTTGGTAATCTGGAGTATCCCATGGTCTTTTACGTAACGGATTTTTAGGTGCTTGTAATTTGTATATTTTAATGTTTCCTTTAGAAGGAACAAACTCACCGTTTAAGTTTTTACTTGATATTTCAATTGTTGTTTCGTTATCCGATTTATGTATTGTAGAAGGAATTTGTACTGTAGCAAGTAATGCGTGATATCCTACTTTTACAATAGCAGTTGCTGAGCGAGTTTCGCCATTAACATCAGTTACATCTGCGGTAACTTCATATTCAAAAACAGGTAAGTTGTCTTTGTTTACACTTTCATCGGGTAAAGCCTTAAATGTAATTGAAAAGTTACCTTGTGCATCAGTTATTAATTCACCGTGTGTAATTTCTTGTGCTTCTGAAGTAAACTGAGGTTTACGCCAGTACCACCAAATAGGATATTGTACTTTACGATGTACACGGTATTTTACTTTAGCATCTGTAATAGTTGATCCAGCGAAAGCTTTTGCCAATCCGTTTACCGTAATGCTATCATGTAACTTATAGGTTTTTGTTACAGGTTTAAATTCTGTTTCAAACTTAGGTCGTTTGTATTCTTCCACTGAAATACGCGTGATATGATCTTCTCTTTCAAAATCAAAATCTATAGTATCATAAAAGGTACTTTTTTGCTTATCACTCTTATCAATTGAGAACCAATACTCTCCAGTTAATCCTGTACTGGGGAGTATAATTTCTCCTGAAGCCGATCCGTATTCGTTTAGCTTTAAATCTAGTGTTTTTACTGCTTCTCCGTTAACATTATTTAATGTTACTTGTACAAACTCATTGGTAAAAGGTGTTGATTTGTCCTTTTTTTCTTGAATAAAAATAGTTTTAAAGTATACCGTTTGTCCCGGGCGGTAAATACTTCTATCAGTAAAAATAAACGGCTTTATAGAGGTATAACTATCATTTGCAGTTGGAGAGACTTGTTTTTGATATTTATTCAGGTAGTAGTTACCAAAAATAGCAGTATCGTTTTTGTATGTCACTGTAACATACACATTACCATAACTAGTATCACTTTTAAAAGAAGCAAATCCGTTTTTGTCAGTTGTTAGTTTTTTGTGAATCGATTTTCCATATCTGCGCTGTTTGTTTTGTAATAATAATTCAGCATTTTTAATTGGTTTTCCATTGTTTCTATCAACAACTTGGTACGTTTTTACACCATCATTATTATTTTCTACTAAAACTAAATTGGTTGCTTGCAAATGAGCAGTAGCATATAAGTCTTCAGAGTTAAAAGTAGCATTTTGATGCGCTACAATTAAATAATTTCCTTGAGTTAATTCGGGAACTACTACCTCAGTTGTGTGTAATAAATAATCTTTTTCATTTCGTAAGTTACTATTCCATGAAGTAGTTTTTGTAAGCTTTTTTATAAAGTTAAAGCGTTCTTCTTCTTTGTAAATTTTTTGAAGCTCTTCTAATTGTTTATAATCAATTTTATAAGCAGAGAAGTATAGTTTCTCAATATTATTATAAGTAATTAGTAACCTTGAGTGAGATTGGATGGGTACACATTTTTCAGAAAGAATACTGAGTGATGTAGCTGTAATTTGTTGTTGTAAAAGGGTACACTTTTCAGTAGCCAAACTCTTAGGGAATTGTTCAATAACTTTTTTACAGATAGCAAGTGCTTCGCTGTTTTTAAAACGAAACTCTTCATTTTTTCCAACTTTATAAGATCCAGCTTGTTGATTATAAATTCTAGCTATTTCATAACTGTACAATCCAGAAATTTTGTTGTTTTTATAATTATGAACTGATGTTTTCAGTGTTTGTAATAATAACTCTTGTTTGTTATTTAAAGTTATATGCTGCTTAACAAACTGTAATCGTTGAATATCAGCATCAACAAGTGCATCAAGGTGCTTGCTTTTTAAATGAAAGTTAATTAATTTTTGATAAATTTTTAAGGCATTAAACTGTAATGATAAATCATCTTTTGTGCTAAGGTTTAATGCAGAAAACTTGTTAGCCTCACTTAGGTATGCTGCGTCATCGATTTTAAATTGATAAGTAGGTTTTACAATGTTAGTTTCTGTGGTTTTATAGAATGCTAAGGCATTGTGAGCTAGGAGGTCAAATAGAGTAGGACGGTATTTTTTAGCATCTTTTTCTGTTTGAAGAATATCTTTAAAAGTATAAATAGCTGTTTTTTGTAACTCCGATTCATTTTCTAAAGAATTTTGATAGTGACAATGAATTTCAGTAAACAGTGTGTTTAAATCCCATGTTCTAAAATCATTTTCATCTACTTTTTCTTGTGTCTGGGTACGGTTGTAAAACTTCCACCTGTTTTGATTAAAATATTGCCAGTATAAGTTCGCTAATACATTTTCCAGTACGTTTTTTGTAGGAAAATTATGTTGATTAATTTGTTGTTTGAACTCATTAATAATTTTTAATTGTGCGTTTTCTTCTAATGTAAGAGTGTACTTGCTTTTATAAAACAGAGCTTTTATAACTTGAGGAGCATTGTTGTTTTTTTCAGCTTTATCGTAAATGGTGTTTACTATTTTTAAAGCAGATTTAGGTAGGTTTTCAGCTTCAAATTTGTGCACCTTTTCCCAAAGGTTGGTATAGTTTTCTTGGGCGTGTGCTAAGGTTGAAAATAAAATCATTAGCAAAATGGGGGTTATTCTTTTCATTTATCTATATTTTTTGAATAGTTCTATAGTCTTATTTTTTTGACACTAATCGTAAGTTTATATGAACAAAACACTTAAAAACAGCAGTTTTTTACAAGTTGAAGTTTGTAAAGGTGCTATTTGAGTGAGTGAACATAGCTATTTAAAGAGTTTCGATTTAAAGATACTTAAAATTCTCGCTTGGTTTTGTATTTTTGATGCCTATATCACAGATAAGAACACTATGAAAATTCACTTTATAGCTATCGGAGGTAGCGCAATGCATAACCTAGCAATCGCATTACAACAAAAAGGATACCAAATAACAGGAAGTGATGATACGATTCACGATCCTTCAAACACTCGTTTAGCAAATAAGGGTTTATTACCGAATGAGTTTGGTTGGTTTCCAGAAAAAATAACGATCGATTTAGATGCAGTAATTTTAGGAATGCATGCGAAAAAAGACAATCCAGAGTTACAAAGAGCACAGGAGCTTGGAGTGAAAATTTATTCTTACCCAGAATTTTTATATGAGCAATCTAAAGATAAAACTCGTGTGGTTATAGGTGGTTCTCACGGAAAAACAACGATTACTTCTATGATTTTACATGCGTTGAATTATCATGATAGAGAAGTAGACTATATGGTAGGAGCTCAGTTAGATGGTTTCGATACAATGGTACATTTAACCGAAGAAAATGAGTTTATTGTTTTGGAAGGTGATGAATACTTGAGTTCTCCGATAGATATGCGACCAAAGTTTCATTTGTACAAACCCAATATAGCGTTGCTTAGTGGAATTGCTTGGGATCATATCAATGTATTTCCAACATTTGAAAATTATGTAGAACAGTTTTCAATTTTTACAAATTCTTTGACCAATGGTGGTATTATGGTGTATAATGAGGAAGATAAAGTTCTAAAAGAAGTTGTTGAAAGCTCTAATCACCCGATAAAAAAATATTCTTATAAAACCCCAGATTATTTTATTGATAACGAAATTACCTACTTGGAAACGGAAGAAGGAGATTTACCGTTGGAAATTTTTGGAGAACATAATTTACAAAACTTGGCAGGGGCAAAATGGATTTGTCAGCACATGGGAATTGATGAAGATGAGTTTTATGAGGCAATAGCTAGTTTTAAAGGAGCAAGCAAGCGTTTAGAGAAAATAGCAGAAAATTCTTCAACAGTGGTGTTTAAAGATTTTGCGCATTCACCATCAAAAGTGGCTGCTACAACAGCAGCGGTTAAAAATCAATATTCAAATAATACTTTGTTTGCCTGTTTAGAGTTGCATACCTATTCGAGCTTGAATGCGGAGTTTTTATCAGAATATAAAGGAGCTTTAGATAAGGCAGATATAGCAGTAGTGTTTTATTCTCCACACGCAGTACAAATTAAACAGTTAAAAGAAGTGTCTGAGGCGCAAATAGCCCAAGCGTTTGAACGCAATGATTTAATTATATATACAAATCCACAAGAGTTTAAAGAATTTTTATTTAGCCAAAACCTTGAAAACACAGCTTTGTTGTTAATGAGTTCTGGTAACTACGGAGGGTTAGATTTTGAGGAGGGTAGGGCTTTGGTTGATTAAAAAAAATTATCAAATAAATATTTTCTATACTTTTTTAAGTAAAAAGATTTTAAAATAACAGAAAAGCGGTGTTTATTTAAAAAATATAGGTCCCATTTTTTTTTGTTATTAGCACTTTCTTTTGGGTTGTTAATGAAAAAAAGTACTTTTTTGATGTAGCTCTCAGTCTTATGTGTTTTTATATATACGAGTGATTCAGGAGAACCAAAAATGTAATTAGTAATAGCAAGAAAGTTTTTTAAATAGTCAGATTTAGAATGATAAAACTTGTTTAAAACCGTCTTAATTGAAGCTCTTTTAGATAACATATAAAGATCATAAGAGTTTCTTAGAGAGATTGTTTTAGTCCATTGAGCTTTCTCGTTAATTTGCTTGTTAAAACAAGTTAAAAGAATTTGATTTTCATACGAAAGGATATTTATGTTATTCGTCAGTTTTTTTAGGCTATTTTCAATAAAATTATAGTCGAATCCTTTTTCGTTTGTAATCATTTTATAATGCACTTCAATGGCAGCAATTTTTTCTTTTTTGGTTATTTTGGGATAATGTCTATTTAAAACTGTATTATCTAAATAATCAGAAGTCTTCTCTTTATATCCATTTTCTTTGAGAATATTAACAGTAATCTTAAATTTTTCTGGATTGACTAAAAAATCAATATCACCCACCATACGTTCAGCAATATCTATGTATATTCCTTCTAGTAAATTACCAGTTCCTTTTAAAAAAATAGGAGTGATGTTATTTGAGAGCAAAAGCTTGTTAATTTCCTTCGCTTCTGCTATGATATGTTCATTTCGTTCTCTGTTGAGGTTAGTAATATGTTGCATGTATTCTACCAAATCATTAGGAAGGTACTGTAAAAAGTTCGCACGTTTCAAGTTGCAGTACAAAGCGGGAAACACATACTGAGCTGTACTCACTTTAACTACAGCGTCCCAATCAACCGTGTTGTTTTTTATTTTTTTTTCAACTAATTCACGATTATGCTTTTCATGAGTGATTGTTAAACATTTTCCAATAAAAAATAAGGTTTCTTTATAATTCATCAGCAAAGATTTTTTTGACAGTTGTAATCATTTTTTGATTATCAGAATAGGTTAATTGATAGCATGGTAACTTTTCAAACCAATCTAAGAAAAGCTCCACATTTTGAGATATTGGAGACAACCAAGAATCAGGAACTAACTGTTCAAAAGCTGTAATATTTGAAATTTTATCAATGATTAAATCACTGTTTTTTTGATACTTAATAAAAATTAGAGCTTTACAAGGGAGGTTTAAAGAGTAATCATGATTGTTTGTAGGAAGATAGCGAACAATTTTATTTAGTCTTTTAAAATGATATTCAGCAGATGTTTTTAACTCAGGATAAATAGGAAATAGGGTTTCTAAACTGTTTTTTTTGATAGATATAGCAGAAGGAAAGCTATGTACATTTAAATTATTATCAACAGGAACAAAATCATCAGCTAAACAAGTAAAACCACTATTTTGTAATAATGCCAGTGAAGTGCTTTTTCCATTACCAGAGTCACCTAAAAATAATATAGAACTATTATTATTACCAATTGCTGATGCATGAAAAACCCCCATCCAATCATGTTCGTCTTTTTTATGAATTTTCTGCACCAATTCCATAGAAAATTTACCTTGAAAGTAATGAATCTCTTTTAATGACCATGTTCCAATAAGTGAATCATCAACTGTAAAAGAAATAGATTTGTCATTACTGTATATTTTTAATTCGTGTTGAAATATTGGTTGTGCTTTAACTTCTAGATGCGCAAATTTAGGATGTACCAAAGAGGTTTCTAGTTCAGAAGCATAATTAACCTTAAAGAGTAAATTATGAATATGATAGTATTTTATACTACTGAATTTTTTAGGTTTTGTAACTGGAGGTAACTCTGTTAAAGTTGTTCTTTTAGAAGAAGTAAGTAAAATTTCAACATCATTTATAAGGTTAACTGCTTCTGGGTAAGGAATCGTAACTTGTTTTAATAGTTGATTAATTATTTTTTGCTTTTCCGTCTTTTTATGTAAGAGCAAAATTATTTCTGCCATTAAAGGCTCCATAACGATATATTGGTTATTGTCTTCAAACCAAACAATGCTTTTATTTTCAATATTTTGCTTTAGTACGATATAATTCATAGTTTCTAAAAATAAAAAACCTCGATAAAACTATCGAGGTTTTTGGTAAAATTATTTAATGGTTTTTAAAAGCCATCACCCGGAGATTCCGGACTTTGAGCTTGTGCTTTTTTAGGTAGTAAAATCATATAAGTACCTAATGCAGTTAATGCAGCATACTTACCATAATTTCCTATTTTTTTTAGAGCTTCTTTACGAGTAATATCTTCAGAGTTTGTATTCGTGTTTTTCATGTCTTTCCTCATGATTATTAATAGCTTGATAGGTTATTTTAAAATTATTTTTTTAGAAACTTCCGCTAAATCAGTTTTTAATGTAACAATATATACTCCGGTAGATATATTGGGAAGCGTTACTTTACTAACCCCGTTGGAGGTTATGTTTTGGGCTAGGATTTCTTTACCTAAAACTGAGTACACCGTTATTTTAACTTTAGTTCGAAGCCCAACTATTGTAATTTCGTTATGTGAAGAATTATAAATGCTAATTTTATCTAAAGAAGTATTGATGTCTTTAACTTCAGGAACCTTAGAGCTGGTGTGTAAATAAAATTGTCCAATATTATTGGCATCACTTGTAAGAGTAACATTGTAATTATTTTCTGATAAATTAATTAGCGTATTGTTAACTCTATCTTCTAAATATATTTTAATGTTGGCTGGTAAATTATTGCTTTGAGCTGAAAATTCGATTGTTTGCCCAGTCAAGGCCGTAAGCCCAATAGGTACAATGGTGCTTTCCATTTTCTTGCTTGGTAATGATTGTATCGCATAATTTTTACCATTGTTGTTGGTTACTAACTGTGTGAAAAGAGTATATTTATCAGTAGTACCATCAAACACAGTACCATCAAAACCATTATCAAATCCTGTAGTAGTACCAGCTATGTAATATAGCTTGGTGCTTTTAGAGACCTTGTTTTTAGTAGCAATTAAATTAATTGTAGTCCTTGGTGTTCGCTGGAAAGAATCTGTTTGATGACTTTGGTTTGAAGCATTAAAAGTAATATTTGTATTAGAGGCTGCACTAACAAAAAAACCTTGACCAGGAGCAATTTGGAAAGCAGCATCTATTCCAGACATTTTTAAATCATAGCTTCCAGTAGCTTGATTCCATAACCAAATAGTTTGTTCTGTTAAAGCCATATTATTATCGGTTAGAAAGGTACCTAAGTTTATATACGATGTAAATGGATTTCCTATTAGGTTAAAATTAGTTGTATTTTGAGTGATAGGGTAGGTAATATTGTTATTATTTATGGTTCCTGTAAAATTAAGATCACCAGGAGTGGCTAATTTAACAGAGAAACCTTTACCAGAAGTAGCACTTCCAGTAGAACTTATATTTTTATAGTTCCATGCAGTGCCATTATTGTTGTAAGGAGCTATACCTATATTGCCTCCTGTACCAGTATCAAAAGTATTATTACTAATTAGGTTTTCTATTGTTTCTCCATTTACAGGAGAAGAGACTAAGTACCAGTTATTGGTTGCCAAGTTTCTATTATAAGTGACTGTACCCGTAACGGTGTTTTGGGATACAAAAGAAGCCCCATTGTTAATCGTTAAAGAGTTAAAAGTAATTGCTGATGAAGCTGTTGGGTATTTTGTTAAATTAGAAGGAATAACAATGTTGCTTGTCGCTACGGGTAAAGAGTTGTCTAACCAGTTGGTAGCAGTACTCCAATCATTACTTGTCGTTCCTGTCCATTTTATTGTTGATGAAAAGGGAGTATTGTCAGTATTATTTCTCCCTGGAGAAAACAATACTGGATTAGATGTTATTGTTGAGTGTTCTATAAAAGAACCCGTAAAATCTTCATTTCTTGCAATTGATTGATTGTTTCCAGCAGCTCCATATGTTTCTGTTAAAACGACATTACCAGAATTGTTTTTAATAATAACGGAATCGCCCCCATTATTAAGTCCTAATATACCTGAAGAAGCTACTTGAACTAACCCAGGTACTGTAATGGGAGTTCCTCCTCCAAAAATAACAATAGCTTCATTAGCAGGTAAAATAGTTGTATTTGGGAAAACATGTCTATCGCTAACAGCATCTGCCAAAATCCAACCTGAAAGATCTAGATCAACTCCGCTGATATTATAAATTTCAACAAATTCATCTTCAGAAGTATTTACAGTTCCATCACCGTTTGCATCTCCGTTGGTTACATCTGGGTCTGCATTAATTTCATTGATAACAATTGGTATGTCATCATCATTAATTGTTATTGTGTGTTGTTGAATGGTAATGTTAGCTGTTCCAGAAGTAATCACCAAATCTAAAATGATAGTTTCGCTGTCATAGTCTATATCATCATTAATAGTTATTGATATGTTTTGGGTAGCATTACTAGTAAACGTTAAGGAAGGTGTGTTTAATGTATAATCACTAACTTCTGCTGTACTTGAACTATTAATATTTACACCTATTGTTACATCTGAAGAGTAATTAGAAAAAGTTACAGGAATCAAAGTATTAAAAGGAGTGTTAGTTTCATTTTCAGAACTTGAAGCATTGTCAAATCCAACCGAAGGATCGGAGGTTTCAGAAACAGTGAAAGAGGATATAGAGTACCCATCTCCACTACCATTTTCGCTAAATTCGAAACCAACTTGTAAGGTAGAACTTCCAGAAACGTCTAGGTTGATAATAGAGTAATTTACTGGGTCTCCATTAGTTGTTGGACTTACTTCAGTTTCAACTCTAGTTCCTCCATCAAGAATGTAAAAGTACTTAAACGAGTTATCGTTTGCCCCAACATTTTCACCTATTGCAGATATGCTTATTACAGAGGTAGAAGAAATGTCAATGGGTTGGCTTGTAAATATACCTTGTCCTCCCCAATCACTTGAAATTAAAGCACCACTCATTACTTTAAAAGAATTAGCAGAGGTATCAGAATTAGGAGCTGTATCATATGATAAATACCATTGATTTGGCGACGTGCCAAAATTAGCTGTTGTTTGTGGACCTGTTGCGGGTGGATTTGATGTGGTATGATCGGGAAATCCATCACCGTCGTTAGAAAAATCTGCATTGAAAATTTCTTGAGAAAATATCCCATGAATAGAAAAGAATGATAGTAAAAATACTATCAAAAAGTAATTTTGTCTCATTTTGTAATCTTTTTTGTAGAGTACAAAGTACAAAATTAATTAACTGTTTATAAGTGGCTTGTATTAGTTAAATGTTAAATAAAAACCTCGATAAGACTATCGAGGTTTTTAATATAAATATTAAATAAAATTAGAAATCTTGACCAGGGTCTTCAGGGCTTTGTGCCTGTGCTTTTTTAGGGTTTAATATCATGTAGGTACCTAGAGCAGTTAATGCTGCATATTTACCGTAATTCCCTATTTTTTTAATCGCTTCTTTACGAGTAATCTCGTTCTTTTTTGTGTCGTTATTTTCTATATTTTTTTTCATGATTCTTCGGCTTTAGTAGTTTGTTTACTTTAAAATTACTTTTTTAGAAGTTTCTCCTAAATTAGATGTTAACTTCACAATGTACACACCAGTAACTATACCAGGAACACTTATTTTACTAACACCGTTAGATGTTATATTTTGATTTAAAACTTCTTTACCTAAAACAGAGTAGATGGCTACATTTGCTTTTGATTGTAAGCCAACTATTGTAATTTCATTATTTGAAGAACCGTAAATACTGATGTTGTCAATAGAAGAATCAATTTCTGTTGGTTTTTTAGCACTGGTGTGTAAATAGAACTGACCTATACCATTGGTTTTATTTGCAAGCATAACAGTGTAGTTTTCTTCAGATAAGTTAGTAAAGAGGTTATTAACTCTATCTTCTAAATATACATTTACATTGGTAGGTAAGTTTTTAGCATTGATAGAGAACGTTACTTCTTTACCAGTTTCGGCATGTATACCAACAGGAATAACCATATTCTCATAATCAGTATTTGGCAATGTTTGAATTGCTAATTTTTCTCCTTGATTATTAGTAAGTAACTCTGTGAAAATAGTTAAATCAGAAGAGTCCTCTCCAAACATTTTTGAATCATAACTTCTATCATATCCCGTAGTTTTTCCTGATACATAAAAGACTTGTGTAGACCTCTTGATATCGTTATTATTAACAGATAATTCAATTGAAGGAATAGGTTCCTGTCTCATGAATGTATCTGAATTTTGATGACTTTGGTTTGAAAAAGCAAAAATAACATTGTTGCTTGATGCAGCTTCTACAAAGAAAGCTTGCCCTGGAGCAATTTCAATTGGGTTAACTGCATTTCGGGTGATGTATTGCGTACCATTCCATAACCAAATAGTCTCACTAGTAAGTATAGATGAGTTTGCAGCTGTAAAACTAGCAGAATTGATATATGATGTATACGGGTTCCCTACAAGGTTGTAATTAGTTCTACTACCTGTAGAAATAGCTTTAGCAATATTAGAAGTATTAGCTGTTCCACTAATTGAAACCTCTCCAGGAGTAGCTAACTTAATAGAAACACCTGTTCCATTAGTTACTGTTCCTGTATTACCACTTTGGACATATAACCAAGCAGGTCCAGTAATATTGCTATAAGGAGCTAATCCTAAATTACCACCAGTTCCAGAAGCCAAGGTATGGTTAGCAATAATATCCTCTAAAGTTTCACCAGCAACAGGAGGTGATACTAAGTACCAGTTTGTAGTTGGTAAACTTCTTTTATAAGTTACTGTACCAGTAACAGTACTTTGTGGTATAAAAGAAGCACCGTTATTAATTGTTAAAGAGTTAAAAGTCACAGCTGATGAAGCTGTTGGGTAGTTTGTTAAACTAGATGGGATAATAACATTAGCATTAGTAGGAGGAACCACACTAGGACTCCAGTTCGATGCTGTATTCCAATCGTTATCAGTAGATCCAGACCAAGTGACGGTTTCTATACCAACAAGAACATTGGTGGTATTACCAATACTGTTTAATGTTAAAATAGCATCGTTAGAAGCAGCATCTTTTAACGTTCCTCCATTTGCTGCTAAAGTACCAACAGCTATACCGTCAGTATCTGAATCACCTGATTGTACTGTATACCTGAAAACTAAGGCACTTGTTCCGCTTCCACTTAAATAAGCTGCTTGACGCGTAGTAGCTCCAATAGTAATAGCTATTTGAGGAGTTCCTCCTGTAGTATTTACAGTTACATTTTCATTAAAGTTTACGGTAAAATCTAAGTTTTGACTTGTAAGGTAATTATTGTTTGATGGTACGCTAACACTTGTAACGGTTGGAGAAGCAGCATCTACTAGAACAGAAGTTGTAGCCCCAACACTGTTTAAAGTTAGGATAGCATCTTTTCCTCCAGCATCTTTTAAAGTACTACCATTGGCAGCTAAAGTTCCAACAGCAATACCATCAGTATCTAAGTCACCTGAAAGCACCGTATGTCTATAAACCAAAGCACTTGTCCCACTACCACTAATATAGGTTGCTTGGCGTGTGGTAGCACCAATAGTAATAGCTATTTGAGGTATTCCACCTGTAGTATTTACAGTTATGTTCTCATCAAAGTTTACGGTAAAATCTAAATTTTGTCCTGTTACATAAGTAGCATTGGCAGGTACACTCACACTAGAAACAGCAGGTGCAACTGCATTTGAAATTACTGTTGTTGTATTATCTGTATCATCAGTAGTACCATCATTTATTACAACTGTAAAAGTAGTTGTTTCTGAAGTAGCTGTTCTGTTATCAGTTGGATTAAAAGATAAAGCTCTTAGTTTTGTTTGTAAATCAGCAGGTGTAGTACTAGCTATAGTATAAGGACCAGTACCTGAAAGTCCCGTACCTGTTAATGTTCCTTTTGCATTATTATCTAACGTAATGGTAGCAGATAAGTTATCTCCATCTGCATCTGTAGTTGTGATACTTGAAAAAGGAGAAAGAGTACTATTATCATTTACACTTTGACCAGCGGTTGTTCCTCCAATTACAGGAGCTGTATTGGAAAAAGCAGATGTAACTACCATACCATCTATTGAAAATCCCCCAAAAATAGGAGTAGCAGGTGTTATAACTATTTCGTCAATATCTGAAAAAGAACCTGTAGTAGGTGAAGCTAAGTTTATATTTATGGCAGAGTTATGAGCAGGGTCTACTAAGACAAGTGTACCAACTGTTGCACCATCTTTTTTACCAATGAATGTGAAATCAAGTGTGCTACCACCTATAGCTTGTTGGTAAGCAAATTGCATTGATGTAATACCTATTTCCCCACCACTATCTGTTGATAGTGTTCCAGAACTAACAGAAAAAGTACCGTTTCCTGCCCAAGCTAATACAGCATCCGAGGCTCCACCAATTGCATCAGTACCTACTCCGTTCCCATTTGTGGCAAAGGCAAGAACAATGTTGCCACTAGATGTACTAGAGATATCAAAGCTATTTAATAGAGAATTAACTGATTGATCAGCACTAGGATTTGTACCAGTTGCTAAAACCACAGTTGATGAACCAAATTCCATAGTACTAGGGGTCTGAGCGTTCAATTGCTTATTAGAAAAAATAAGCACAAAATAAACAAGTATATTCAATAAGAATTTAAAGTAACGATGTTTCATTTTTATTTAGTATATGATTGGTTAAATAATTTTACAGATAAAACTCTAATGATTTTCACTAGAGTTTTATTTTATCAAATGAATTATAGCAAATAAGTTAATTTCTAGAAGGAAAAACACCTACCAAAGCAATAATATAATTAACAGCTAAGTAAGGTTGTACATTAGTATGTGGTAGGTTTCCACCTGTATTAAGTATATTCAAACCAGCATTAGCACTAATAGTTTGTCCATTAACAGTATTGTTAGCTGGTCCATAAGCATTTACAGGTGTGGCACTAATACCAGATCCAAAACTTGCTCCAGCAGGAACATCTCCTGCCTGAGGAGTACTACGAATACCAGCATCAGCACTTAATTGAATATGTTGGTCAGCAGCTGTATTGTTTTGAGTTGCATGATTATGACTTGGCATTTGAGTAATGTTTAAGGTAACCGTTTCTACCCCTCCTCTTTGACCCAATCTATAATCACTTAAGCCAGGGCCATTTCTAGGGCCTATTGGAGCTCTACCTCTTAAATCGGGTAAAGCAAAAGTTGTTCTTCCGTCTCCTCCGTACGTGGTTCCTAAAATTGAAAATAAAGCAGTGTTTTGTGAAATTGCCAGTAATTGTCCATCGCAAAATGCCCAACCTCTTGGAGCAAAGTTTCCTCCGAACATCGTAATTTGACCTAAAAATGGTTCCATAAATAAAAAGTTTAGTAGTTAATGTTAAGAACAACAATTTAGTAAAAAAAACAATATGCTTTGTGTAACTGTTTAATTATTTGTTTATTACAGTATCTGTCACAAGTTTGTGAAATTGCTAAATGTTGAATATTTGTTTTCTAAACCAAATTTAAAAACAAACCAAACCAAACTTTAGTTCTATTGTTTAAGTGTGCTCGATTAATACGTAAACGTATATTTTTAAGGTATATCCGTTTACATAGAAAAGTTGTTTACTGGTAGTATAGTATGTTAGCTCAGTTAGTTCTTTCTCCAGAAGAAAGGGGTTAATAAAATTAACACAGTGAAAAGCTCTAAACGTCCAATTAACATTAAAAAGGAACAAAACCATTTTGCTCCTACTGATAAATGATTAAAATTATCTACAGGACTTACACTACCAATAGCGGGACCTATATTACCTAGAGAGGAGGCGCAGGCTCCTAAGGCAGATTTTATGTCTAAACCTAAAAGAGCTAAAACTACAGTGCCTATTATAAAAATTAACATATAAAGCACAAAGAAGGAAAGTATATTGAAAATAATCGTTTGATTTACTGCTTTTCCATCATAGCGTACTGGTATTATTGCATTTGGGTGGAGTGATTTTTTAAACTCTAAAAAGCTATTCTTCAACATAATGATATGGCGAACAATTTTTACTCCTCCTGATGTAGACCCTGCAGATCCTCCTAAGAAAAATAAAGAGAAGAATATTGCAGTAACAAAAAAGCTCCACATTGTAAAGTCGGCGGTAACAAATCCTGTCGTGGTTACTACAGATATAACAGAGAATAAAGAGTGTCTGATAGCACTTTCCACTTCTCCCCATACTTTAGGATGCTCAATACTGGTTTGTAAATTGGGGTCTTGAAAGAAGATAATCATTAAGGCCACAATGGTAGAAATTCCAATAATTCCAAAGAAGTAGTACTTAAATTCTTCACTTTGTATTACTTTCTTAACCTTTCCTTTTAAAGCGAAATAGGTAAGTACAAAATTGGTACCGGCAATAAACATAAAAAAGATGATAATGTATTGAATTAATGGAGCATTATTCCAATGAGCTACACTAGCATTTTTAGTAGAAAATCCACCAGTACTCACAGTTGCCATGGCATGATTAATGGCATCAAACCAAGTCATTCCTGCCACCTTCAGCAATACAAACTCAAGAGCAGTTAATAAAACGTAAATTAACCATAAACGTTTAGCAGTATCAGTAATTCTAGGATGTAACTTATCAGCTGAAGGCCCAGGAGCTTCTGCCATGAAAAGTTGCATTCCTCCAATGCCTAGTAATGGTAAAATAGCAATAGTTAGCACAATAATTCCCATTCCCCCAATCCAATGAGTACAGCTGCGCCAAAACAAAATACCTTTAGGCATAGACTCAATATCAGTTAAAATAGAGGAACCCGTGGTTGAATATCCAGAAATTGTTTCAAAAAAAGCATTGGCAACACTAGGAATGCTTTCTGTAAGCAAGTAAGGGAGCATACCTGTAAAGGATAAGGTAAGCCAACCTAAAGTAACAATAAGATAGCCTTCTTTTTTGTGAATGTTTTTGTTATCGGGTTTATTAAAAAAAAATAATAATGAACCAATTGCTATGGTAATGATTCCGGCATTTAGAATTCCCAATTTAGCGGATTCGTCGTAATAAAAACTTATGGGTAAGGCAAGCCACATAAACAGTCCGTTAAGGATGGCTGTAACTCCTAAAAAACGATAAACTAATTTAAGATTAAGGCTTCCCATTATTTGAATAAATCTTCTACAATACTAATGGCTTCTGGTAAGCAAAAAACAATGGCTTTATCACCACTTTGCATTTGAAAATCACCAAAAGACATTAATGCTTCTCCGTTTCTAATCACACCACCAATAATGGCTTCTCTAGGAAAACGTAATTCTCTAATTATTTTTTGGGTTACTTTAGCACCCGGATGTACCTCAAACTCAAAAACTTCGGCATCAACATTGTGTAAATTTGCTAAAGCTACAATTTCACCTTTTCTAATATGGCGAAAAATGTTACTTGCTGCGATTAGCTTTTTGTTAATCAAAGTATCAATACCAATAGTTTGAGAGATATTGATATAATCCATATTTTCAACTAAAGCTACTGTTTTCTTAACACCTTTAGATTTTGCAACTAAACAAGACATAATATTGGTTTCAGAGTCTCCTGTAACTGCCACAAAGGCATCCATTTCTCTAATGCTTTCTTCTTCTAACAGCTCTAAATCTCTACCATCTCCATAAATAACTAAAGTATTGCGGAGGTCTTCAGCAAGTTGTAAGGCTTTATCTTTATCTTTTTCTATAAGCTTTACTTTAAAATTATCTTTACAAAGTTTTCTAGCTGTTTTTCTACCAACCCGACTTCCACCTAAAATCATCACATTTGTAATGTCGATATATTCTTTACCTATGATAGGGTAGAGCTTGTCTATACTATATTTAGGTACAGAAAAATATACTTGGTCGTTTATTTTATATTCTGTATCTCCACGTGGGATAATTGTTTGAGAAGTTCCTTCACGTTTTATGGCTATAGTAATGAAGTCAACTAAACAAAACTTTTCTTTAGTTTCTTTAACTGTAAGGTCAAGAATAGGAGACTTATACCCAAGTGTGGTTCCCATGATATTGAAAACTCCATTTTCAAAAGCAACAGTATCATTAAATGAAGACTGATTAAGTAGGGATTTTATTTCCTCTGCAGCTAATTCTTCTGGAGAAATCATAAAATCCACACCATAATCTTTGAAGTTAATACAAGGGTTGTTTAAAAATTCAGGATTGCTAATTCGAGCAATTGTCTTCTTTACACCTAAAGCTTTACCTATTACAGAAATTGTAAAGTTTGTATTAGGGCTTTCAGTAACTGCTAATAACAAATCGGCAGAGCTTACCCCTATTTCTTTTAATAATTTTATAGAGGTAGCGTCTCCTTTTTTGGTGATAACATCTAAATGATTGTTTAGATATTCTAATTTTTCACCATCAAAATCGACTACATATGTGTCTTGCGCTTCGTAAGAAAGGAGTTTAGCCAAATGAAAACCAACGTCTCCAGCCCCGGCTATGATAATCTTCATATTAAAAATTAAAAAAGATAGAGTGCAAAGATACTGTGCTTCTTTTGGTTGTGCAAAAAATGAATTATATTTATAGGTCTATAAGAAAAAGTAATTAACGAACCGTAACGTAATAAAATAATGTATCGAGCTATAAAAAAGGAAAAAGATGGAAAAAATATCTATAAAGTCATGGGCATTAGATGATAGGCCAAGAGAAAAACTAATGTCTAAAGGAAAAACAGTATTGTCTGATGCTGAGCTAATCGCAATTTTAATAAGTTCAGGAAATAGAAATGAAAGTGCAGTGGCTTTAGCTAAGAGAATATTGTTGTCGGTAAATAATGATCTTAATGCTTTAGCAAAACTATCGGTGGAAGAGTTGATGAAGTTTAAAGGAATAGGCGAGGCGAAAGCGATTTCTGTAGTAACTGCTCTAGAGTTTGGTAAAAGAAGGCTATTTGAAGAGAGAACAAGTGTGTCTAAAATAAAGAGTTCCATTGATGTTGTAAAAATTATGCAAGCTCTTATCGGTGATTTACAATATGAAGAGTTTTGGGTACTATATCTTAATAACTCAAACAAAGTGTTAGCAAAGCATCAATTGAGTAAAGGAGGATTCACCGCCACTTTAGTAGACATAAGGCTGTTGTATAAAAGAGCATTAGAGCTTTCAGCAGTAGGAGTGATTGTTTGTCATAATCATCCTTCAGGAAAATTATCGCCTAGTAAATCTGACATTGAGATTACGGAGAAGATTAAACAAGCAGGAGTAACTTTAGAGATTAAATTATTAGATCACTTAATAATTACTGAAAAAGCGTATTTTAGCTTTGCAGATGAAGGAATTTTATAATCGTATTACGATTACTATTTACTGTTTATGATACTTATTTATACCCATAAAGTTACTCCGAGAGTACGTTATATTTTCAAACACATTTTCACCCGTATTTTACAAGTTCAAATCGATTTTACAGGTAAGGTAGAAGAGTTTGTAGCTTATAATGGACCTAAGTTTTCATATACAAATGTACCTTTGGGTAAGGAGTTTTTTGTTCAGAGTAATGAGTTGTTGTTTCAGCAAGGGATAAAAGATGTAGAGATAATTATTCAAAAATGGGATGAAGTTCCCTGCTTCTTTGCTACTGTAGAAGCTTCTGAGATTCCATTTGATATTTTTGCTGCCAGTTTCTTTTTAATTTCACGATATGAAGAATATTTACCACACATAAAAGATAAACATGGAAGATTCACTGCAAGTGAGAGTATCGCTTATCAAAATAATTTCTTAGAAAAACCTTTGGTTGATATTTGGGCATTTAAATTTTTAGAGACTCTAAAACAAAAGTTTCCTGATTTTGAACATACAACAAGAACATTTCAATACCTATCAACGATTGATGTTGATAATGCCTACGCATATAGACATAAAAGTTTTGTAAGAACAATAGGTGGCTTTTTAAAAGATATTTCCCAATTAAAGGTTTTTACTATTTGGGATCGATTTGCTGTACTTTTTAATATTAAAAAAGACCCTTTCGATACCTTTCAGAAAATTCTTGAGTTGAAGAGAACTCATGATGTGAAAACCATTTTTTTCTTTCTCATAGGCGATTACACAACATTTGATACCAATGTGTCTGCTTCCAAAAGAAAATTTAAATTACTAATAAAAGACATGGTTGATTATGCTAGGGTAGGATTGCACCCTTCATATTACACCATGAATGATTCTGTAATGTTAAAAAAAGAAAAAGAACGTTTAGAAACAATAACCAATATGCCTATCAAGCGTTCAAGACAACATTATTTACGAGTATCGTTACCCGAAACCTATCAACAATTAATAGATTTAGAAATAGAGGAAGACTACTCAATGGGATATGCAACACATGTAGGATTTCGTGCCAGCACTTGTACTCCATTTTATTTTTATGACTTAGATTTTGAAATTCAAACCCCTTTAAAAATATTCCCTTTTGCACTAATGGATGCAACATTAAACGATTATATGAAGCTAACACCTAAACAGTCTTTAGGAAAAGTTAGAGATTTAAAAAATGAGGTAAAATCAGTAAATGGTACTTTTATTACAGTGTTCCATAATGAAAGTTTGAGTAACTATTTAAGATGGAGGGGATGGAGTAGGTTATACAATTCAACACTTAAAATAGTAAGTAATGTATAACGAAGAAAAAGGAATACAACATTTGTTTTTTGATCTAGATCATACACTATGGGATTTTGATAGGAATTCTAAACTTACATTTGAACAAATTTTTAAAGAAAAAAAAATAATCATTGCAATAGATGAGTTTTTAGAAGCGTATGTTCCTGTAAATTTAAAGTATTGGAGACTGTACAGAGAGGATAGAATAGAAAAATCAGAATTAAGATATCGTAGGTTAAAAGAAACATTTGATTGTTTAAATTATACAATTTCAGATGGTTTAATTAGCGAAATATCAGAAGATTATATTTGTTATTTACCGAATTATAACTACTTGTTTGAAGGGGCGATAGAGGTGTTACAGTATTTAGAAAAGAAGTATCATTTGCATATTATTACAAACGGTTTTAAAGAAATACAGAACTTAAAATTAAAAAAATCGGGAATTCATCAATTTTTCAAACAAATAATTACTTCTGAGTGCGTTGGAGTTAAAAAACCCAACCCCAAAGTTTTTGAATTTGCACTACATAAGGCAGGAGCAGAGGCCCAACAATCAGTAATGATTGGAGATAGTTATGAAGCGGACGTGTTAGGAGCCATAAATGCTGGAATGTGGGCAATACACTTTTCAAAAGAAAAAAAAGCAAAAGAAATTCAACAAGTAGCTACCCTGCCAGAATTAAAGAAATGTTTATAAACAAATAGAACAATTACACTTAATAAATAGAATAGAATGAAAAAAATACTTTTTATAGCATTATTTATAACAACCACATGTTTTGCTCAAAAACCTATTCATAACTATAAGTACGTTATAGTACCTACTAAGTTTGATTTTGTGAAAGGAAGAGATAAATACCAAATAAGCTCATTAACAAAATTCTTATTTAATAAATATGGGTTTACAGCTTTTTTAGAAGATGAAAGCTTACCAGCAGATGTAGTAGATAATAGATGTTTGGCATTGACAGGTGTTGTTAAAGATGATTCGGGTATGTTTATAACAAAAAACATTGTAGAACTAAGAGATTGTTATAATACAGTAGTATTCAGATCTCAAATTGGTAAAAGTAAAGAGAAGGAATATAAAAAAGCATATCACGAAGCCATTCGTAATGCATTTAAGTCTATACGAGAGCTACAGTATAAGTATACTCCTTCAAAAGATGTAGATATAGTAAAAAGTAAAGAAAAAGTTCAGTTAGCTCCTACTGTTGAAGTTATGGAGCCTAAAAACATTGATCTTGAAGAAAAAAAGACTTCAGAAAGCACATTATATGCTCAATCTATAATTAATGGGTTTCAGTTAGTAAATATCAAACCAGAAGTTGTTTACAAAGTATTAGAAACTAATGTGAAAAACGTATTTGTGATTGAAGATAAAAACGGAATCTTATACAAAAATGGGGATTCTTGGTATGTAGAATGTTATAAGAACGGTATAAAAACGACTAAGAAATATCAAATAAAGTTTTAATTGAAAATACAAAAAGAGAGTTGCCTAACTCTCTTTTTTAATAATTGTATTTATCTTTCCAACGTTTTTTTAGTAATTCTCTGAACTGATTTTCCCTTGCATTGTTACCCGGTTCGTATAGTTTTGTGTTTTTAATTTCCTCTGGTAAGAATTCTTGATTTATAAAATTTCCCGCATAGTTATGTGAATAAAGGTATTCCTTTCCATATGCTAAATCTTTCATCAATTTGGTAGGGGCGTTTCTTAAGTGTAAGGGAACTGATAAATCTCCTGTAGTTTTGACCAAATTTTGTGCTTCACCTATTGCAATATACGAGGCATTACTTTTTGCTGAATTCGCTAAATATACAGCACACTGACTCAAAATAATCCGAGATTCTGGATAGCCAATAACAGAAACAGCTTGAAATGTATTGTTGGCCAAAATCAACGCTGTGGGATTAGCGTTACCAATATCTTCAGAAGCAGCAATAAGCATTCTACGAGCAATAAACTTCACATCTTCTCCTCCTTCAATCATCCTAGCTAACCAATAAACAGCAGCGTTGGGATCACTACCTCTTATAGACTTTATAAAGGCAGAAATAATATCATAATGTTGTTCACCAGTTTTATCATATCGAACGGTATTTTTCTGAATTTTAGATAGTACCAATTCATTGGTAACTTCGATTTTATCCTCAGCGGCAACTAATAACTCAAAAATATTTAAGAGCTTTCGAGCATCGCCTCCAGAAACTTGCAGTAGTGCATCTGTTTCTTTCAAACTGATTTTTTTTTGAGAAATAATTTCATCTCTCTCCATAGCTCTATGCAATAGGGCAATTAAATCATTTTTATCAAAAGAATTTAAAATATACACCTGACAGCGAGAGAGTAGGGCAGGTATTACTTCAAAACTAGGGTTTTCAGTAGTAGCACCAACTAAAGTTACCCAGCCTTTTTCTACAGCTCCTAATAAAGAATCTTGTTGTGATTTACTAAAACGATGAATTTCATCAATAAATAAAATTGGGTTTTTCTGTGTAAAGAGTCCACCGCTTTTCTTCGCTTTTTCAATTACTTCACGAACGTCTTTTACGCCAGAGCTAATAGCACTTAAAGTATAAAATGGACGTCCAGATTCATTTGCAATAATATTTGCTAGGGTTGTTTTACCAATTCCTGGAGGTCCCCATAAAATTAAAGAAGGAATAATTCCCTGTTTTATATGATTGGTTAAAATACCATTTTCACCTACTAGATGCTGTTGACTGATATAATCAGTTAAATTTTGTGGACGGATTCTTTCTGCCAAAGGTTGATTCATAATGTAAAAATAACAAAGATTTATGACAGAACTTCAGAAATGCTACTTTGGATTTATTTTTGTTACTTTCAATTGTATGAAAACTGAAGAACATTTAAAATTTTCTCCGGCTGTTTTTACCATTCCTCTACTATTTGTTTTTACAATATGGTTTGTTTACTGGTTGGAAATAAAAGTTGGATGGAATTTTAATAAATTAGGAATATTTCCAAGAAATTTTAGTGGTTTAAAAGGGGTTTTTTGCTCGCCTTTTATACATAGTGATACCAATCATCTTTTTAACAATTCTGTTCCCTTATTTGTGCTCTCTGCATGCCTTTTTTATTTTTATACTAAAGTAGCAGCAAAAGTTTTGATATATGGAGGGCTTGTGACTGGATTATTAACTTGGATCATCGCTAGAGAGTCATATCATATTGGAGCAAGTGGCATAGTATATTTACTTTTTAGCTTTGTGCTTTTTAGTGGAATTATAAAAAGGAATTACAGATTAGTAGCTGTTTCTTTTATTACCATTTTTTTATATGGAAGTATGGTGTGGTATGTACTTCCAATAAAAGAAGGAATGTCTTGGGAAGGGCATTTATCTGGATTAATAACCGGTTTTGTTCTTTCTTTATTGTATAGAAGAAAAGGAATCGTAAGAGAAAAGTTTGAGTTTTCTAAAACGGAGTTTGATGAGATGTTTGATGAACATGGAAATTATATACCACCAATTGAAGAAGAAGTAGAGTTACAAGAAATAAGGTATAACTATGTTTACAAAGAGGAAGAATAAAAAAACCTGCTAAAAGCAGGATTCTTAATTTATAAGCGTTGTCTTACTGTTTCATATAAAAAAGCACCACAGGCTACTGAAACATTCAACGATTCTATTTCTCCTAAAAGAGGTAGTTTAGCCTTGTAATCCACCATTTTTAACACAGAATTACTTACACCTTTGTGTTCAGATCCCATTACGATAGCTATGGGTTGATTGAAATCGACATCAAAAATAGAAGATTCTGTCTTTTCAGTTGCAGCAGCTAATTTAATATCAGCGGCTTTCAATTGAAAAATAGCATCTTTAATATGATCTACTTTACAGATAGGTACTTTGAATGCAGCACCAGCAGAAGTTTTAATAGTTTCAGCATTTACAGGAGCACTGCCGCTTTTTTGGATGATAATTCCGTTAACACCTGTGCATTCAGCAGTTCTAATAATTGCACCAAAATTTCTTACATCAGAAATTTGGTCTAGTAATAAGAAAAGAGGAGTAGTTTTAGCATTTAAAGTTTCTTCTATTAAACTTTCTAAATCACAAAATTCTATTGGAGAAATTTTGGCTACTGCACCTTGGTGATTATTATGCTTAGATAAGCGATCAAGTTTTTCAGTAGGAACTACACTAGTAGATATTTTGTTTTTCTTAAGAAGTTTGTCTAATTGAAAAAATAAATCACCTCTTAAGCCTTTTTGAAGATATACTTTGTTAATAGAAGCACCACTTTCTATGGCTTCTATAATGGCTCTAATACCAAAAATGTTTGTGTTTTGTTCCATACTGCAAATGTAGTTGATTTTGTGGTATAAAAAAACCACCTCAAGTGAGGTGGTTTTTTTATTTTAAAATAACTTAACTATTAGTTAGTGTCAAAGTCTGTAGATTCAGAAGAACCAAAATCTCCTCCACCTGAAGCCTTAACAACACCCCCTATAGTAAGTGTATACGTACCATTTGCAGGATAGCTTAAACCATCACCGTAGTCATCATTAATAACAAAGGTAAAGTTTCTTCCAGCACATAGTGTTACTGGTATAGAGGCAGAAGCTTGTCCTTCACTATATGTTCCTAAATCAGCAGAGGCAACAACACCTCCTAATGAGTCTAAAATTTCCCAACTAGTTTCATTACCGTATCCATCAAAAACAATATCTAATGTTCCTGTTATTTCAGTACAATTTTGTATGTAATTAATTGTTGTTGAGCCACCGTTTGAAAGTCCAGCTTCAGTACCAAAGTTTAAAACTAATTTATTAACTCCAATACCAAGATTAACATCAGATAATTGAACAGGTAATGTAGCCTCATTTTGATTTGCAGGAATAGTTATTGAGCTAGGTACAGTATAAGAACCAGCATCAGCATTAGTAGCCTCCATATCTACAGAAACAGTAAAAGTTCTATCAGAACTAGTGAGATTAGCTGTGTAAATGGTCACATCATAAGTAGTAGTTGAACCAACATCAACACCTGTAGAATAAGAAGGTTTGCTAAAAGTAATGTAGTTTGTATTTAAAGGTTCAACCTCGTCTTCACAACTAGTTAAAGAAAAGCTAGCAGCCATAGCTAGAAATAGTAATTTTATGTTTTTCATAATTATTGAGTTTTATAGTTATTGGTTTGAGAAATAAAAAAACCACTAACCCTATTAGGATTAGTGGTTTTTAAAAAAAGTTGTTTATTGGTTTTGGTTCGAGATAAATGGATTGTTTTGAATCTCATCTAAAGGGATCTCAAATTGCATTCTCTCATCATTGTATGGTATAGCTTCACCTACAAAAGAAAGGTGGTTAGCACCTCTTGAAGTGGTAGCTTTGAAGCGCTTCATTGCTAAGAAACTCTTACCTTCACCCCATAATTCTATACGAGTTTGTAAGTAAATTTCATCTAATAAAGCTTGACCAGTTAATCCATCGATATAAGAAGCATCAGGAACTCTTCTTTCCACTAAAGCTTTTAAAGATGTTCTAGCAGCTCCTTCAGCACCACTCTTTGCATTTGCTTCAGCATTTAATAAGTAAGCTTCTTCAATACGCATGTATACGTAGTCAGCAGTTACAGTTCTTGATGTACCTCCAATTTCGCTAGAAGCAAAAAACTTGAATAATGGCTGTAAGTATCTTCCACTAGTTGAAACATTGTAGAATTGACCTTTTCTAGTATCGTCATTAGGGATAGCAGCATATAAGTCAGAATCGATAGCTTTATAATCTCCAGCCCAAGCATAACTATATGAGAAAGCATCAATTTGCCCCCACCAAGAAACTAAATCTAGTTCGTTTGTATCAGTAATGTCAACACCCCACATCCAACTTGGAGAAGCGTAGTCACTAAAACCGTTAGTAACTTCACCTGAAGCTAGCATTGTATAGTTTCCTGAGTTAATAACTTGTTGAGTTAAAGTAGCTACTTCTGCATCTCTACCTCCTTTAGCACCAAGAACATAAGCTAACATCATTTTAGCAATATCTTGGTTAACTTGAACTTTATCAGTTCTATTAAATCCATTTAATAAAATAATAGCATCTCTTAAGTCTTTCTCCATTAAATCATATACTTCAGAAGCAGTAGATTTTGGAAGATTAGATCCGATAGGTTCAATGTATAAAGGTAAAATCTCTTCAGTTGCATTATATTCTTTTTGGAAATATTGAGTCAAGTAGAAATAAGAGTGTGCTCTCATTACTAAAGCTTGTCCCATTGCATGCTTGTTAAAATCAGTTTCAGGAGTAAAATCATTACCTCCTAAAGTTTGAATTACGTTGTTAGCAGATCTAACAAGTCTGTAGTAATATCTCCATACCATTCTGTTTCTACCTCTAGTGAAGTCTAAAGGAGCTTGAAATTCAGTGATTTCTGAACGGTACCAACCATAAGTACTTACACTTAAAGCCATGTCACCACAAAGCATATCTCCGTAAATATCATATCCCTTTTGACCAAAATCATCATGGTTCAAGTTAGTACCACCTGTACCAGTTTGGAACATTTGGGCATATATACCATTAATGAATGCTGCTGGTATTTCTTCGTTTGTTAAAGCTCCTTGTTCTAATTGAGCATTAGTGAATTCATCAGTAGCCTGAGATTCACCTGAAACTCCATTGTTTTGTAATAATTCATCGCTACAACTAAAAGAGATGCTTAAAGCTGCTGCTAATAAAGTTATATTTAATATTTTTTTCATTTTGTAAATTTTTTAAAATTTAACTCTTACACCCAAAGTAATGGTTGTTGCTGGAGCATAAATTCGTCTAGCAGAACTACCATTTTCTCTTACACTAGGATTAAATCCTTTTCTTGCACTATTTAAGTACAAGTTATCTCCAGAAACCCAGATATTGATATTGTCAATTCCAGATTCTCCCATAAACTTACTTGGAACTGTATAACCAACTCTAGCATTGTTTAAAGCAATATAATCTGTACTAGTAATAAATCTAGAAGATTGAGATGTACCGTTTGTAATAAAGTTATCTGTTAAAGCAGGAACGTCAGTAACATCTCCTGGTTGTTGCCATCTGTTAAATATATCTTTATGGAAATTATTACCAGCGGCACCAAAACGATCACTCATTAATTCAGCATATTGACCATCGTAAGCATATCCACCTAAGCTATAAGTAAACTGAGTAGAGAAGTCAAAGCTTTTAACTTTACCTGATAATCTAAAAGAACCTCTTAAATCTGGAATAAAAGACTTGTTTAAGTATACTTGAGTTGCATCAGCATAAGTCTTAGTAACTTGTCTTTTAATATTCGTATTTGAAGATAACTTCTCATACTCATATAATGAACTTGTAGAAGAATCGTCTCCATTTTCAAGAGTTGAAAAATCTCCTTCACCAGCATCTAAGACACCGTTGTCATTTTTATCGTCATAGTATTGGTACCACATTGGAGCACCATCAGCAGGATCTACACCAGCCCATTCTCTCATATAGAAATCAAACATAGATCTTCCAGGAGCATATGCATAAGCACCATCTAAACTTGAGTTTTCATCAATGATTTTTTGATTACCAGTTGTAGGGTCTAATGGTAAGGTAACAAACTCGTTATTTAAGATTTCCCCATTAACAGATAAATCTAATTTAAAATCTTGTTTGTTTATAATGTGACCTGTAACATCAAATTCAAAACCTTCGTTTAATAATTCACCATCATTTACTAAGATTGAAGAAAATCCAGCAGAAGGACCAACTCTTTGGTTAAAGAAAAGGTTATCTGTATTTTTTCTATAGTAATCAAAATTAGCATCTAAATAGTTACCTAAAGAAGCTTCAATACCTCCTTGTAACATTCTTGAAGTTTCCCAAGTTAACGCATCTCTACCAGGTGTAGTTTCGAATAATGCTAATCTATTACCTGCAACGTCTGAACCAAATACATTAAATGCGTCAGTTGCATCAGCACCATCTTGATCACCAGTAACACCCCAAGAAACTTTAGCTTTTAAGTAAGAGAAAATACTGTTAGACATAAAGTCCTCTTCACTAATTACCCAAGAAGCACCTACAGAACCAAATACACCCCACTTATCTTTGATGAAACGAGAAGAACCATCAGTTCTCAATGAACCAGTTAAGTAATATTTGTTTAAGTAGTTATAGTTTACCTGACCAAAGTAAGATTCTATAGCAGAACCATTTTTATAACCATAAGCAGGACTAGCAGAGATTAAGTAGTTATCTAAGTTTAATAAACCAGGAACAATAACTTCTTGTTTATTTTGACCAGATTCTTCAAATCTGTATTCAAAAGTTTCATGTGCAACTAAAGCATCGAAATTATGATCTCCAAAAGATTTCTCAAAACGTAATAACTGTGTGAATGTTTGAGACCATCTGATACGATCTCTTAAGAATAAGTTTCCATTATTATTAGCTCCTGTACCATATACATGGTTATCAGCAGAAGCAAATCTATCAAATGAATACTGTCCACCATATCTAGTTTCAAAAGTGAACTCATCTGATAATTTAAATTTAGCACTAACATTACCATTTAAGGCATGAGTTTCAGCTCTGTTAATATCTAAAACAGCTGAACCGATAGGGTTTAATAAGTTTGCGTTAGGTCTTGCTCTTGTAAAACCATTGGTAGTACCCGTTGGCGTACCATAATCGTATTGAGCACCTCCATAAACAGGATCTGGAATTAAGTCACCAGTATTAGGGTATCTAGCAAAAACTGGATAAATTGGAGCCATTTTATCAGCAAACTCAAATAAGTTCTCTGAACCAACAGTTTGTCCGTTATTATTAGTTTCTGAATAAGCATATCCCATATTAACCCCTACTTCTAACCAATCTTTGATATCAGAAGTTAAGTTTAATCTAGTAGTGATTCTGTTATAATCAGAGTTTATAGAGTATCCAGCGTCATCTAAATATCCCATAGAGAAGAAGTACTTAGATTTCTCTGAACCACCACCTAATCTTAAGTTGGCTTCAGTTCTGATTCCAGTACCAAAAGCCTCATCAGCAAATTTTTCAGGAGTGAATAATCTGTTAACTCCTTGTCTTACAGTTCTCGTACTTGGGTCAATTAAGTCAGCCGCAGTTGCAGCATCCCACATGTTGTAACCAGAACCAATACCATTATCAGACAATAATAATCCATTAGCATAGGCTACAGGATCAGCTTCTCCTGCGCCAACACCTCTGTTGTATAATCCTTCCCATACTAAACCAATATATTTTTCTGGGCTTTGAACAACATCATATCTAGCTATAGACTGAAAGTTAACCCCTGTTTTTACATCAGCTTCAATGTAAGATGATTCAGCCGAAGAAGTTCCAGACTTAGTAGTAATTAAGATAACTCCATTAGCTCCTCTCGACCCATAAATAGCCGTTGCCGTTGCATCTTTTAAAACAGTAGTACTTTTAATATCTGCAGGGTTGATTGAGTTTAAGTTAAATTGACTACCTAATGCAACACCGTCAATAACGTATAAAGGATTTCTGTTTCCTAAAGGAGAACCATATCCACGAATACGAACTGTACCAACGGTACCTGGTTGACCAGATGTGTTAATTACAGTTACACCAGCAACCTCACCCGCTAAAGCTTGAGATACGTTTGAAAATGATTTAGCTTCAAGGTTTTCTGTATCAATAACAGCAGCTGTACCAGCATAAGCTTTTTTAGTTGTGGTACCATAACCTACAACAACTACCTCTTCTAGTAAATTGTCTGTTTCTAATACAATATTAATTTGATTTGAAGCTCCAACAGTTCTTTCGGTAGTTTTCATACCAACAAAACTGAAAACAAGAATATCTCCTGTCTTTGCTTGAATAGAATAATTTCCATCAAAATCTGTTTCAGTACCTTGTGTAGTACCTTTTTTTAAAATCGTAACCCCCGGTAATGGACCAGATTCATCTGAAACAGTACCTGAAATCGTTCTCTCTTGTGCAAAGGATATTTGCACAATTAACGCCAAAAGAAGCGTTAAAATTCCATTAAACTTTGTTCTCATTATGTAATTATTTGAATTAATTAAGCGCTAAAATCATAAATATATCTTAAATAAACAATTTTTTAACACAAAAGAAGTTCATTTTTAGAATAGATATTAATAACACTTGTGGTTTTATAAGAAGATATTACTATAAAAGTGCACCTTTTCTTAAGGAATTAAAAAATATTAAAGGAATCATAGTTGCCTTAGTTAGTACAAGAAAAATAAAACAACGTACTCAGTAACTATATATTCGTTTAAATTTAGGTGCGATTTTATGACTTTATTAGTGTGATAAGATCTTCTTCTTTGTTAATATTTAGTTTTTTGTGTTTTTCTTTCTCATATTTTTTACCAAGCAAGCTTAATATTTTCTTTTTAGACTTAGGTAAAAGAATAAGTTCATCATTTTTTAGTATAAATTTTTTAACTTTTTTTTCTACCTTATTAACATACAATCCCAAACTAGATGAAGAGGGAATGCTTTTTTTCTTTAGCTTGTAAAGTTCTATAAGTTTAAGGTTATTGTTAAAGGCGTATATAAGTCGATAATAGTTATTATCGTTCTCAATTTTCAGTGTTGATGGTTCAAACTTCATTTTATTGATAAAAACAGAGGATACCTGATCTTTTTTTAAAAAGAAGGTTGTGTTGTCTATAATATATTCAAACCTTTTGTCATATATGTTGTAGTTACAAGTATTGAAAACATAATCTTTATTGTCTTTGGTAACTACTCGGCATTTTTCCCAATCTTTGCTGAGGTAATATTGGCCAGTTGCATTTTTGTAATAGTCGGTGCTATTTTTGTCTGAAACCTTTGCCATGGCAAAATATTCCATGTTATTATTAAAAACACCATTTTTAAAATTTAGGCTTCTTGGGTTAGTACCAGCAGATGTGTTCCAATTTTTTGTTTGAGAAAACAAAGAGAATTGAGATATTATTAAAACTAGAATAGCAATTACTTTTTTCATATGTGATTATTTAATAGTTAAGTTTTTTGTTTTTGTGAGTTAATCAGTCTTTTGATTTAAAATGAAATAAAACTGTTTTGGTTAGTTTATAGTATGGAGGTCTTTTATAAGAGCATTTAAGTTTAGGATAAAAACAGGGGTTAATTACAAAGTCAATTTTAAAAACTAAAGATAAAAAAAAAGCTGTTAGTTTGCAAACTAACAGCTTAATTTTTAGCGGGTTATTTTTTTTAGTTTAAATCCCAGAATAACTTTGTCGTTTTGAAATTACCACCAATAGCGGCTCCAGCAGCAGCGTTATTTTCGTTGTTAAGCTGTGCCTGAACTACAGGGTAAGTAAATCTTGTAGGAATGTCGCTAAGGCTCATTCCTGCAGGAGCATTTAAAGTTGGAGCATCAAATATTCTCCAAGTTGTCCATCCTTCAAAACCATTGTTATACATTGCAATCCATTTTTGAGTAGCAATTTTTTGTTTCCAGTCTCCGGCAGCTGTTGGATAAGCTACACTTGCCTGAGCTAAATACGTTGTAGCATCAGTTGCTGAACCTTGCCACTCTAAGATAGATTGTGTAATTCCTTCATTGTAGTAACCTTCAGTAGTATTAGAAACTGTATACCCTCTAGCTGCAGCTTCTGCTAATAAAAAGTTTACTTCAGCAGCAGTTATGATGTTACCTGGTAAGTCTGGAGTTTTCATTAAGTCAGAAATAGCTGAACCCCCAGTTGGAGAGTTAGCACTACCGTAAGTACCACCCACATAAACACCACCTAATTGTTCGAAATAAGATCCTAATCTAGGGTCGTTTAATGGGTTCATTGCGTCAACAAGAGTGTTTGCAGCGATATAATCAGTACGTCCACTTTGTACTAAATCAGTCCATAAAGGATTTGTGTTAGGAGCCGCTTCTAAGTACTTAATACCAAAGTTATCAGCATTTGCTAAGATAAGGCTTGCAGAGGCAGCTTCTTCAGCTTTTTGCTGTGATAATGTAGCATTGCTATCTGCTAAACGCATTGCTAATCTTAACTTTAAAGATACAGCTGCTTTTAGCCATTTAGACATGTCTCCTTGGTAAATAGGGTCTTGTGTAGCTTCAAATCCATTACCAGTATTTATGTCGCTTATTACATTGTCAAGTCTAGTTAATAAGTCGGTATAAATAGTAGCGGCATCATCGTATACAGGTGTTGGGTTATTTGTGTCTAAAGCTTCGGTATAAGGCACGTTACCAAATGTATCAACCAATACAGAGTAAGCATATACTTGAACAAAATCAATTTGAGCAAGTTTTGCTGGCAAGTCTTGTAAGGCTACTTGATCTCCTTCTGCTTCCTTAGCGGCTAGTTCTTTAGCACCTTTTAAATCTTGTAAAACATCTCTGTACATAGTATTCCAAATGCTTCCTCCAATATTTCTTGTTACTTGGTTGTACTGGCTTTCATCTGGGTATGTTGTTTGAGCAAAGTATTGAGCGTAAAGTCTAAAAACATTATTATTTACACTCGTTGAGTTCATCAAGTCAAACATGTTTCTAGTACCGTTGGTAAATAAACCACTAGCAGGAACTGTAGTAGGACTTTTCGTGTCTATGTTTAAGCCTTCATCTACTTCACATGAAGTAAAAACAAGGAATAAACTGATAGCTGATATTATATATTTTTTCATTCTATTTTATTTTAAAATTCAAAGTTTAAGTTTAAACCTATTGTTCTTAAAGTAGGGAAAGAACCAGATAAATAACCTTGAGCATTACCTGCACCTAAACCTGATTCTGGATCAGCAAAAGGAACGTTTTTATGAATAATCCATAAGTTTCTACCGATTAAAGATAGGTTCGCATTGCTTATAGCTCCATTAAATAAATTATCTACAGGTAGTTTATAGGTAAGAGCTAATTCACGTAACTTTACATAAGAAGCGTCATAAATAGTTAAAGCTGCAGGGTTTCTGTCAGCATTACCCCAGTAGTATGCACCTCCGTAATAATCAGCAGGAGCTCTTGTAGTATTAGGAGTACCATCTTCTAATACACCTTCGTTTAAGATACCTCCACCAGCTGAAACAGGGTCTCTTTTAGGATTTCCTAATTCGTTTAAACCAGCAGTGTAATAAGGTAAACCAGTACCTTGTCCGTAGTGCGTATCTAAAGAGTAAACATCACCTCCTTTTTGAATATCAATCAAGAAGTTTAAAGATAAGTCTTTGTAGGTAAACGTGTTTGTGATACCTCCAGTCCAATCTGGGTTGATGTTACCAATAACTTGGTCTGCTACAGCTTTGTAATATCCATTAGAATCTACAATCTTCTGACCGTTGTCGTGGTATTTAAATCCTGTGCCTCTAATTGTTCCGTAAGGTTGACCAATAGTAGCATTGATAGAAATACCTCCTTGGAATGAGTTCAATACTAAGTTTGTTTGATCTCCGTATAGTTCAATAACCGAGTTTTCATTTTTAGCCCAGTTTACACCGATATCCCATTTGAAATTATCAGTAGAAACAGGGGTTGCTTTTAGTCCAAGCTCAAACCCTTTGTTTTGCATAGTACCAGCGTTAACCCATCTTTGAGAGAAACCTGTTGCTGTTGTTGTAGATACTGGCATTAACTGATCTTCAGTTCTTTTTCTATACCATGTAAAGTCAAATCCTAATCTGCTGTTGAAAAGTCTTGTTTCTAAACCAAACTCTATTTCATTAGTTCTTTCAGGAACTAAGTCGGCGTTTTGTTTTGTTCCTGGGAAAGAGAATAAAGCTGAGCTACCAAAGTTATTTAAAACTGTGTATGTGTCAAAAATATTATTAGCAGGTAAGTCGTTACCAACCTCTGCATAACCTCCTCTAATCTTACCAAAGCTAAGCCAAGTAGCATCTTTTAAAAATTCAGAAAAGATGAAACTAGAACTTACTGCGAAATAGTTGTATCCATTGTGTTTAGCAGGTAAAGCAGAAGATATGTCATAACGATCTGTAAAGTCTAAGAAAAGCATGTCTTTGTAGCCTAAGTTAGCTTGTACGTAATAACCGTTTACAGCTTTTTTAGATAAAGTTTCAACAGGTTTTGGATTTGGGTTAGCAGAGTTGCTTAAAGAATATAATCCAGGGATAGTTAAACCACCAGCAGTTGATTGGTGTAAGTAGTCGTAGCTATCTCTTCTTATGTTCATACCTAATACACCTGTTAATGTCAGGTCTTCAGTTAAATCTTTATTGAAGTTAAGCATGAAGTCGTAGTTGTATTCAGAAAAACGTATGTCGATTCTGTCATATCCAGAAGCTTCATCATCTCCTAAAATACCAAACGGAGTTGCTACTGAGCCATTAGCTCTTCTTTCTTCTCTTAATTCAGAATAAGTATCTACAGATGCTTTTACTGTTGCATCTAACCAATCAGTTACAGAGTAGGTAGCGTTAACGTTTCCTACGAAACGGTTTCTTCTGTCTGTTTGGAAGTTTTTATAACGTGTCCAATATGGGTTATCCCAATAGTGTGGCTGTAATGCAGACCCACCAGATACTCCTGAAGTAGGTAATCCAGCTTCACTGTTCCAAGAGTAGTTTTTTCCTGTTTGATTGTAGATTTGTTTAAGTTCATCTACATCAACATTTACTTGCCACCATTGTCTAAATTGAGACATTAAGTTGTCGCTATAACCAGTAGAGTTTCTTCCTCTTGTTCTTTGTGCAATAAAGGTAGCATTAGAACCAACATTGAATTTATCTGATACTTTTAATGTACCATTAACATTAAAAGTATTTTTGTTGATTTTTGAATTAGGTAACATACCTGTTGCATCGTAATTAGTATATCCTAATCTATACGTACTTCTTTCATTACCTCCTGTAAAAGAAACAGAATTATTGTATTGAAAAGCAGTTTCAAAAAATTCAGCAGGAGTTGCTTTACCTGCTACATAAGGAGTTGCTTTTTGGTAATTTCTGTGTTCAGGAACAAAAGCATCCCATTGGTATACTAGTCTACCGTCTAATGGAGCACCATAAGAAGCATCGTCATACGTTGGAACAACTAAATCAGCTATCCCATCACCGTTAGCATCAATGTCTTCAAAGTATCCAGTACTTCCGTAGTATGGTCCGTAACCAGCACCATATTCATCTTGGTACTCTAAGAAAGTACTCTTGTCTATAGTTCCTATTGTAGTACTTGAGTTAATAGAAATTTTAGATTTTCCTTGTTTTCCTTTTTTAGTTGTAATGATTACTACACCGTTAGCACCACGTGAACCATAAATAGCAGATGCAGCAGCACCTTTTAAAATGTTGATAGATTCAACGTCATCAGGGTTGATATCTGAAGCTGCGTTACCGTAGTCGTAACCTTTACTACCACCTGATTGTCTTGCAGAGTTGTTAATTCTGTTAGACATTGGAATACCGTCAATAACAAATAAAGGTTGGTTGTTTCCTGTGAATGAGCTTACACCACGAATTAAGAAGTTTGCTGATCCACCAAAGTTGTTGTTGGCTTTAATTTGAACACCGCTTACTTTACCACTTAAAGAGTTAACAACGTTGTTAAGTTTAACAGTAGATACTTCTTTACCACCTACTTCTTGTGATGCGTAACCAAGTGATTTTTTCTCTCTTTTTATACCTAAAGAAGTCACTACAACTTCATCAAGTACATTATCACTAGCCATAGTGATGTTAAAAGTGTTGGAAGTTCCAACTGATTTTTCAACAGTTTTCATTCCTACAAAACTAAAAACAAGTACATCGCCAGTTTTTGCTTTGATAGAGAACTTTCCATCAAAATCAGTTTCTACACCAGTCGTGGTACCTTTTATTAATACATTAACTCCAGGTAAGGGTCCTGTTCCATCAGAAACTGTACCTGAAATTGTTTTTTCTTGTGCAAAGGATATTTGCACAATTAACGCTAGGAGTAGCGTTAAAATTCCATTAAACTTTGTTTTCATTATGTAATTATTTGAATTAATTGAGTCAAAAGTCATAAATAAAACTTAAAAAAACAAGGTATTTGTTAAAATGTTCTAAAAATATTGGAATATTTTAAAATTAGATATTTGTTTTTGGTTTAAAATTCATTGTTGTGTCTTTTGTTTTGGGGAATGTTTATTTTTTTAACATATATGTGGTAGTTTGTTTGTTTTTTTTAAAGCCTTACTGATTTAGGTGTAAATAGAAGGGTGGAATAATGTGGGAGGATTGATTTTAAGGTTTTTTTTGTGGAGATTTTAAAAATAACTTATTGATATTTGAATAAATAGAAAATTATCGTACATTTGCACACTCTTAAAATTAGAGTAATTTAAGTACAAATTAAAAACAAGTAATAATTTAGTATGCCAACTATTCAACAATTAGTTCGTAAAGGAAGAGCCAAAATAACTAAGAAGAGTAAATCGGCTGCTTTACAAGCATGTCCACAAAGACGTGGAGTTTGTACGCGTGTGTATACCACTACACCTAAGAAACCTAACTCAGCAATGCGTAAGGTAGCAAGGGTGAGATTAACAAATGGTAACGAAATCAACGCGTATATTCCAGGAGAGGGACACAACTTGCAAGAGCACTCGATAGTATTAGTTAGAGGTGGAAGGGTAAAAGATTTACCAGGTGTTAAATATCACGTGGTACGTGGAGCATTAGATACTGCAGGAGTTGAGGGTAGAACCCAACGTAGATCTAAGTACGGTGCAAAACGCCCAAAAGACAAAAAGTAAAAAATAATTAGTAACTTTTTTAATGTAAAGACATGAGGAAAAGAAGAGCTAAAAAAAGAGTTTTGTTACCGGATCCTAGATTCAATGATCAATTAGTTACACGTTTTGTGAATAACTTAATGTGGGACGGTAAGAAATCTGTAGCGTTCAAAGTGTTTTACGATGCAATGGATATCGTAAATGAAAAGAAAACTGACGAAGAAAAGTCGGCTTTAGAAGTGTGGAAAGATGGTTTATCTAACGTGATGCCTCACGTGGAAGTTCGTTCTCGCCGTGTTGGTGGAGCAACGTTCCAAATTCCAATGCAAATTCGTCCAGACCGTAAGGTTTCTATGGCGATTAAATGGATGATCTCTTATGCGCGTAAGCGTAATGAAAAAACAATGGCACAACGTTTGGCTGCTGAGATTTTAGCTGCTGCGAAAGAAGAAGGTGCTGCTGTTAAGAAAAGAGTAGATACTCACAAGATGGCTGAAGCAAATAAAGCATTCTCACACTTTAGATTTTAATAAGAAATGGCAAGAGATTTAAAATATACAAGAAATATCGGTATTGCTGCTCATATTGATGCTGGTAAAACAACAACAACGGAGCGTATCCTTTTCTATACGGGAGTATCTCATAAAATTGGAGAAGTTCACGATGGAGCTTCTACGATGGATTGGATGGAGCAAGAAGCTGAAAGAGGTATTACTATTACTTCTGCGGCTACAACTTGTACATGGCAATTCCCAACGGAAAATGGAAAGCCTACTGCTGATGCTAAAGGATACCATTTTAATATTATTGATACTCCAGGTCACGTTGATTTTACCGTAGAGGTAAACCGTTCGTTACGTGTATTAGATGGATTAGTGTTCTTATTCTCTGCAGTAGACGGAGTTGAGCCACAATCTGAAACTAACTGGCGTTTGGCAGATAACTACAAAGTACCTCGTATCGGTTTCGTTAACAAAATGGACCGTCAAGGAGCGAACTTTTTAGCAGTTTGTCAGCAAGTAAAGGATATGTTAAAGTCTAACGCAGTGCCAATTGTATTAAATATTGGTGATGAGGCAGATTTTAAAGGAATTGTAGATTTAGTAAAAAACCGTGCAATTGTATGGCATGATGATAACTACGGATCTACTTTTGATGTTGTAGATATTCCAGAAGAATTAAAAGAAGAAGCTCGTGAGTTACGTGGTAAGTTAATCGAAGAGGTTGCTGCTTATGACGAAAACTTGTTAGAGAAATACATGGAAGATGAAGATTCAATTACAGAAGAAGAAGTGCATGCTGCACTTAGAGCTGCTGTAATGGATATGTCTATCATTCCTATGGTATGTGGGTCTTCATTCAAAAATAAAGGTGTTCAGTTTTTATTAGATGCTGTATGTCGTTATTTACCATCTCCTGTTGATAGAGATAATATCATTGGTACTAACCCTGATACTGGAGAGGAAGAAACTCGTAAGCCAGATGCAAAAGCGCCATTTTCGGCTTTAGCATTTAAAATTGCTACCGATCCTTTCGTAGGACGTTTAGCATTCTTCCGTGCTTATTCTGGTCGTTTAGACGCTGGTTCTTATGTGTTAAACAACCGTTCAGGTAAAAAAGAACGTATTTCACGTATTTACCAAATGCACTCTAATAAGCAAAACGCTATCGATTTTATTGAAGCTGGTGATATTGGAGCTGCTGTAGGATTTAAAGATATTAAAACTGGAGATACCTTATCAGATGAAAAGAATCCAATAGTTTTAGAATCGATGGACTTCCCAGATCCAGTAATTGGTATCGCTGTTGAGCCAAAAACTAAGGCAGACGTAGATAAGTTAGGTATGGCTTTAGCAAAATTAGCTGAAGAAGACCCAACATTTACAGTGAAAACAGATGAGGCTTCAGGGCAAACTGTAATCTCAGGAATGGGTGAGTTACACTTAGATATTATTGTAGATCGTTTAAAACGTGAGTTTAAGGTTGAAGTAAATCAAGGGCAACCACAAGTAGAATATAAAGAAGCATTAACAGCTACGGCAGATCACAGAGAGGTTTATAAAAAGCAATCTGGAGGACGTGGAAAGTTTGCAGATATTGTATTTACAATGGAACCTGCAGAAGAAGGTGTAACAGGATTACAATTTGAATCTATTATTAAGGGAGGTAACGTTCCTAAAGAATTTGTACCTTCTGTAGAGAAAGGATTCAAAGAAGCAATGAAAAATGGTCCTTTAGCTGGTTACGAAATGGATTCGATGAAGATTACTTTAAAGGATGGATCTTTCCACCCTGTAGATTCTGATCAATTATCATTCGAATTAGCTGCGAAATTAGGTTATAAAGCTGCTGCTAAAGCTGCAAGAGCTGTAATTATGGAGCCAATGATGAAATTAGAAGTGTTAACTCCTGAGGAGAACATGGGAGACATCGTTGGAGACTTAAACAGAAGAAGAGGACAAGTAAACGACATGAGCGATCGTGCTGGATCTAAAGTAGTAAAAGCTATCGTTCCTTTATCAGAAATGTTTGGATATGTTACTGCTTTAAGAACATTATCTTCAGGTAGAGCAACTTCTACAATGGAATTCTCTCACTATGCAGAAACTCCAAGTAACATTTCAGAAGAAGTAATCGCAAACGCTAAAGGTTAATTAAGATGAGTCAAAAAATTAGAATAAAGTTAAAGTCTTACGATTATAATTTAGTAGACAAGTCTGCTGAAAAAATCGTAAAGACAGTAAAGAGTACTGGTGCTGTAGTAAACGGACCAATTCCTTTACCAACAAATAAAAAGATTTTTACAGTATTACGTTCACCACACGTAAACAAAAAATCAAGAGAGCAATTTCAATTATCTGCTTACAAAAGATTGTTAGATATTTATAGTTCTTCTTCAAAAACTATTGATGCGCTAATGAAACTTGAGTTACCAAGTGGAGTTGAAGTTGAGATTAAAGTATAAGTAAATCAATAACTTTCGGTTTAATTTTGTTAAGCCGAAAGTTTTTTATACTTTTGCACACCGAAATTTTGGTTTCGGGGTGTTTAAATTTCTGGAATGTATTCAGAAATAACATGTCCTGAGGGTTTCGCGAAGGAAAAACGGTAAAAACAAATTCATAGAGTGAAGGTGTTTTCGCTCTTTTTTTTTGAAAACACAAAGGAAAAAAAGGAAACATTTGTTTCAAAAATTATTTTATTAATAGACGCGCTGGATAAAAATATCTAATCGTCTGAAAATTAACAAATATGTCTGGGTTAATAGGAAGAAAAGTAGGAATGACCAGCTTATTCGATGAAAACGGGAAAAATATTCCTTGTACAGTAATCGAAGCAGGTCCTTGCGTTGTTACCCAAGTCAGAACCGAAGAGGTTGACGGCTATAACGCGTTACAACTTGGTTTCGATGACAAAAAAGCAAAAAGCTCTAACAAAGCTTTAGATGGTCACTTTAAAAAAGCTGGTACATCTGCTAAAAGAAAAGTCGTTGAGTTCCAAGGATTCGAAGGTGAGTACAAATTAGGTGACTCAATTACTGTTGAACACTTTGCTGAAGGAGAATTCGTTGATGTATCAGGGGTTTCTAAAGGTAAAGGTTTTCAAGGTGTTGTTAAACGTCATGGTTTTGGCGGGGTTGGACAAGCAACTCACGGTCAACATAACCGTTTAAGAGCTCCAGGTTCAATTGGTGCAGCATCATACCCTGCAAGAGTATTCAAAGGAATGCGTATGGCAGGTCGTATGGGTGGAGACAAAGTAAAAGTTCAAAATTTAAGAGTTTTAAAAGTGGTTGCAGATAAGAATCTTATCGTTGTAAAAGGAGCAATTCCTGGTCACAAAAACTCTTATGTAACTATCGAGAAATAATGAAAGTAGCAGTATTAGATATTACAGGAAAAGATACTGGTAGAAAAGTTGAACTTTCTAGCGAGGTATTCGGAATTGAGCCAAATGATCACGCGATTTATTTAGATGTTAAGCAGTATTTGGCTAATCAAAGACAAGGTACTCATAAATCGAAAGAAAGAGCTGAGATTGCTGGTAGTACAAGAAAGATTAAAAAACAAAAAGGAACTGGTACAGCTCGTGCAGGAAGTATCAAATCTCCTGTTTTTAGAGGTGGAGGACGTATATTCGGTCCTAGACCAAGAAGTTATTCTTTTAAGTTAAATAAAAACTTAAAGCGTTTAGCACGTAAATCGGCTTTAAGTATTCAAGCAAAAGAAAACAATTTAGTAGTTGTTGAAGACTTCAATTTTGAAGCTCCAAAAACTAAAGAGTTTATCAATGTTTTAAAAGCTTTAGAATTAGACACTAAAAAGTCTTTATTCGTATTAGGTGAAGAAAGTAAAAATGTTTACTTATCATCTCGTAACTTAAAAGGTTCTAAAGTAGTAGATGCTTCAGGTATTAACACATACAGCGTTTTAAATGCTAATACAGTGGTAATTGCTGAGAGCTCTCTAGAAGGAATTGAGTCTAATTTAAGTAAATAGGGAAGAAGATGAGTATTTTAATTAAACCTATTATTACAGAAAAAGCTACAAATGATAGCGAGTTAAACAACCGTTATACATTTGTTGTAAATAAGAAAGCTAACAAATTAGAAATCAAAGGAGCTGTAGAAGCTGCTTATGGTGTAGCGATTGAATCTGTAAAAACAATGAATTATCCAGCACAAAGAAAAACTAAATACACTAAAAAAGGTTTAGTTACTGGGTTAACAAGTGGATACAAGAAAGCAATCGTTCAGTTAGCTGAAGGAGAAACTATTGATTTTTATAACAATCTTTAAGAAAAGACAGAATGTCAGTTAGAAAATTAAAACCAATAACACCAGGTCAGCGTTTTAGAGTTGTAAATGGGTTCGACACCATTACTACTGATAAGCCGGAGAAATCTTTATTAGCTCCGAAAAAACGATCTGGAGGTCGAAACAACCAAGGTAGAATGACTACACGTAACATCGGTGGAGGTCATAAACAAAAATACCGTATTATCGATTTTAAAAGAGATAAGCAAGGTATTCCTGCAACAGTAAAAACTATTGAGTACGATCCAAACCGTACTGCATTTATTGCATTAGTTAGTTATGCTGATGGTGAAAAACGTTATGTAATTGCGCAAAACGGATTAAAAGTAGGGCAAACAATCATTTCAGGAAAGGAAGTAGCTCCAGAAGTAGGGAACGCTATGTATTTAAGCGAAATTCCTTTAGGAACTACCATTTCTTGTATTGAATTACACCCAGGTCAAGGAGCTGTGATGGCTCGTTCTGCAGGAGCTTTTGCTCAGTTAGTTGCTAAAGAAGGAAAATATGCAACAGTTAAATTACCTTCTGGTGAAACAAGACTTATCTTATTAACTTGTATGGCTACAGTTGGAGTAGTGTCTAATTCAGACCACCAATTATTAGTTTCAGGTAAAGCAGGTAGAAGTAGATGGTTAGGAAGAAGACCAAGAACAAACGCAGTAAGAATGAACCCTGTTGATCACCCAATGGGAGGTGGTGAAGGACGTTCTTCTGGAGGGCATCCAAGATCTAGAAACGGTATTCCTGCTAAAGGATATAAAACTAGATCAAAGACCAAAGCTAGTAATAAGTATATCGTAGAACGTAGAAAGAAATAATAAACCATGGCAAGATCATTAAAAAAAGGACCTTACGTTCACTATAAATTAGAGAAAAAAGTGTTAGCTAACGTAGAAGCAGGTAGTAAGTCAGTTATCAAAACTTGGTCTAGAGCAAGTATGATTACTCCTGATTTCGTAGGACAAACAATTGCAGTTCACAACGGACGTCAGTTTGTACCAGTTTACGTTACTGAAAACATGGTAGGTCATAAATTAGGCGAATTTTCACCAACACGCTCATTTAGAGGACACGCTGGTGCAAAAAATAAAGGTAAAAAATAGTAGGAAATTATGGGAAGTCGTAAACATAACATGGCAACACAGTTAAAAGAAGCTAGAAAGTCAAGAGCTTTCGCTAAGTTAACTAATTGTCCTACATCACCAAGAAAAATGCGCTTGGTAGCAGATTTAGTAAGAGGAGTAGAAGTAGAAAAAGCTTTACAAATCTTAAAGTTCAGTTCAAAAGAAGCATCACGTAACTTAGAAAAGTTATTATTATCAGCAATTGCTAACTGGCAAGCTAAAAATGAAGATGCAAGTATTGAAGATGCTGGATTATACGTAAAATCAATTTGTGTTGATAGCGCAGGTATGTTAAAAAGGTTAAGACCAGCTCCACAAGGTCGTGCACACAGAATTCGTAAGCGTTCTAATCACGTAACTTTAGAGTTAGGAACTAAAAATAACAGTAATTAATCAAAGTAGAAATGGGACAAAAGACAAATCCAATAGGAAATCGTTTAGGAATTATCAGAGGATGGGAATCTAACTGGTATGGTGGAAATGACTACGGAGATAAGATTGCTGAAGATGATAAGATAAGAAAGTATTTATATGCTAGATTATCTAAAGCAAGTGTATCAAGAGTTATTATTGAGCGTACTTTAAAACTTGTAACCGTTACTATCACTACTGCACGTCCAGGTATCATTATTGGTAAAGGAGGTCAAGAGGTAGACAAGTTAAAAGAAGAGCTTAAGAAAATTACAGGTAAAGAAGTTCAAATCAACATTTTCGAAATCAAACGTCCAGAATTAGATGCAAAATTAGTTGCTGCTAGTATCGCACGTCAAATCGAAAACAGAATTTCTTATAAGCGAGCTACTAAAATGGCAATTGCTGCTGCAATGAGAATGAATGCTGAAGGAATTAAAGTGCAATTATCAGGTCGTTTAAACGGAGCTGAAATGGCACGTTCTGAGCATTACAAAGAAGGAAGAATTCCTCTTTCTACCTTCAGAGCAGATATCGATTATGCACTTGTTGAAGCACATACTACATACGGAAGAATCGGTGTGAAAGTATGGATTATGAAAGGTGAGGTTTATGGAAAACGTGAATTATCTCCATTAGTTGGACTATCTAAGCAAAAAGGTAGTGGAAACAAAGGTGGTGGTAAACGTCAACCTCGCAGAAGAAAATAATTTTTAAAAGAAATTAACAATGTTACAGCCAAAAAGAGTAAAATACCGTAAGGTACAGAAGGCGAAAGGAAATATGAAAGGTAACTCTGGTAGAGGTACTCAACTTTCTAACGGAATGTTTGGTATCAAATCATTAGACCAGAACTTACTTACCTCTCGTCAAATTGAGGCAGCTCGTATTGCGGCAACTCGTTATATGAAAAGAGAGGGGCAACTTTGGATTAAAATTTTCCCAGACAAACCAATAACAAAGAAACCGTTAGAGGTACGTATGGGTAAAGGTAAAGGAGCACCAGACCACTTTGTAGCAGTTGTAAAACCAGGTAGAATTTTGTTTGAAATTGGTGGAGTACCAATGGAAATAGCAAAAGAAGCTTTACGTTTAGCAGCGCAGAAACTTCCTGTGAAAACGAAGTTTGTAATAGCAAGAGATTTTGATTATAACGCTTAATTCTATTAGATCATGAAACAATCAGAAATTAAAGAATTATCAACAGCTGACTTACAAGAAAAGCTAGGGGCGTTGAAGAAAAATTATACTGATCTTAAGATGGCACACGCCATAACTCCATTGGAAAACCCATTAGAGTTACGTAGCTTAAGAAAAACTGTAGCAAGAATTGCTACAGAGTTAACTAAAAGAGAATTACAATAATTCTAGTCAGTTTTAAAGATGGAAAAAAGAAATCTTAGAAAAGAGAGAATCGGTGTAGTATCTAGTAACAAGATGGAGAAATCTATCGTTGTAAACGAGGTAAAAAGAGTAAAGCACCCAATGTACGGAAAGTTCGTATTAAAGACTAAGAAGTACGTTGCACATGACGAGAATAACGATTGCAACGAAGGAGATACTGTAAGGATCATGGAAACACGTCCTATGAGTAAATCTAAGCGTTGGAGATTAGTAGAAATCCTAGAAAGAGCTAAATAATATGTTACAGACAGAATCAAGATTAAAAGTCGCAGATAACACTGGAGCAAAAGAAGTTTTAGTGATTAGAGTTTTAGGAGGAACAAAAAAGCGTTACGCTAGCGTTGGAGATAAAATTGTAGTTTCAGTTAAATCTGCAACTCCTAACGGAACTGTAAAGAAAGGTCAAGTATCTCGTGCAGTTGTTGTTCGTACTAAGAAAGAAGTTAGACGTAAAGACGGATCATATATCAGATTTGATGACAATGCTTGTGTACTTTTAAATCCTTCAGAGGAAATGAGAGGTACTCGTGTATTCGGACCTGTGGCTCGTGAATTACGTGAGAAACAATTTATGAAAATAGTATCATTAGCACCTGAGGTGTTATAAAATCAGATTTTAAAATGAAAAAATTTAAAATTAAATCAGGAGATACTGTTAAAGTTATAGCAGGAGATCACAAAGGATCTGAAGGAAAAGTTTTACAAATTCTTAAAGACAAGGATAGAGTAGTAGTAGAAGGTGTAAACATGGTGTCTAAACACACTAAGCCAAGTGCTGCTAATCCTCAAGGTGGAATTGTAAAGAAAGAAGCTCCATTACACATATCAAACGTAGCTTTAACCGAAAACGGGGAAGCTGTAAGAGTTGGATATAAAGTGGAAGGAGATAAAAAAGTAAGAGTATCAAAAAAATCAGATAAAGCAATATAACAATGAGTTACGTACCAAGATTAAGAGAAGAGTACAAGAGCAGAGTTATCAAAGCTCTTACTGATGAATTTGGTTATAGCAATGTAATGCAAGTACCTAAATTACAAAAAATAGTTGTAAGTAAAGGTGTTGGTGCAGCTATAGCAGATAAGAAATTAATAGAATATGCTATTGATGAGTTAACTACGATTACTGGTCAGAAAGCAGTACCTACCATTTCTAAGAAAGACGTTGCAAACTTCAAATTACGTAAAGGAATGCCTATTGGAGCAAAAGTTACGTTAAGAGGAGATAAAATGTACGAATTTTTAGATAGATTAGTTACCGCTTCTTTACCACGTGTAAGAGACTTTAACGGTATCAAAGCAAATGGTTTTGATGGTAGAGGTAATTACAATTTAGGAATTACTGAACAAATCATCTACCCAGAGATTAATATTGATCAAGTGAAAAAAATTAGTGGTATGGATATTACTTTTGTAACATCTGCAAGTACTGATAAAGAAGCTAAATCATTATTAGGAGAATTAGGATTACCATTTAAAAAGAATTAATAAGATGGCTAAAGAATCAATGAAAGCGCGTGAGCGCAAAAGAGCTAAAATGGTTGCTAAATATGCAGAAAAGAGAAAAGCTTTAAAAGAAGCTGGAGACTATGAAGCATTACAAAAGTTACCAAAAAACGCATCACCAATTAGAATGCACAATCGTTGTAAGCTAACTGGACGTCCTAAGGGATATATGCGTCAGTTCGGAATTTCACGTGTTACTTTCCGTGAAATGGCTAACCAAGGATTAATTCCAGGAGTAAAGAAAGCAAGCTGGTAGTATATCAGTTATTACAATATAAAAAAGGTGTACAACATGTTGTTTGTGCACCTTTTTTTATTTTGCATGAAAAGTAAGAATAAAGTGAATAAGTTTTTAAACAATCAATACCCCTATTACTATAATTTCAAAAATGCTTTGGTATTAGGTATGGTAATCTTAATACTCTCTACAGTATTTAGTTTTTTATTTGAGCCATTTGAAGTTAATTTTCAAGAGCTAAAATATCCTTACTTTATAATCTCTCTTATTCACTCATTAGTTTCATTTATAGTTTTTTTAATATTAGTTTTAGTTTTAAATGGGTTTCGAAGTAAAAGTGATGATTGGTTAGTTAAATATGAACTATTATTTTTATTAATTCTTCTAATCATTATTGGTGTAGGACAATTTCTTATCAGGGATGTTATTTATGATAAAGACGATAATTGGTCATTCAGTTATTTAGTTGAGGAAATAAGAAATACCTTGTTGGTTGGAAGTTTATTGTTGTTCATTATAACTTCAGTAAATATTGAGAGATTAAAGAATATCTATAACAAGCGTAGTAGAAATTTAACTCATCATTTATTTGTACCGCATAATGAAGATGAGACTATAAAAATTATAACTTCAGTAAAGAGTGATGATTTTGACTTAACCTTAAGTGATTTTTTAAATGCTAAATCCGACAAAAACTATACAGAGATTTTCTTGTCTGATGGTAAGTCTTTAAAGAGATTAACATTGAAAAGTTTAGAAAACCAATTATCCGAATTTGCATTTATTTGTAAAACACATCGTTCTTTTCTTGTAAACTTGAATAAAATAGCATCGATTAAAGGAAATACACAAGGCTATAAAATAGTATTAAAAAACCATACTGAAATTGTTCCGGTTTCAAGGTCTATGATTTCAAAGTTTGAAGCTCAATTAAATGGTTTAATATCTTAGCTTGTTACTCATAACATTTCTTTTGTTAGTCGTCCCAATTCTTAAATAACCTGTTGCATACACCTAAATCGTAGCTAGTTTCGTACAGATATAATTAAATATTTATGAAAACTAAAAGACGATACGATTTAGATTGGTTACGTGTGATTTCAGTTCTTACTGTTTTTGTTCATCATGTTTGCATGCCTTTTAATGGTGACGATTTTCATATTATGAATGAAGAATCAAGTAAATTACTTGATAATCTTATGGTTTTTTTTGAACAGTTTCGTTTACCATTACTGTTCTTAATTTCAGGAGTAGGAACCATTTTTGCCTTTTCGAAAAGACACTGGTTTCACTTTGTAAAAGAACGAAGTCTACGATTATTAATTCCATTAATTTTTGGTGTATTGGTATTAATTCCTCCACAAACCTATTTTGAAAATCATGATGAGCATAATTCATTTTTTGAAAGTTACTTTAGTATTGTGTCTCGATTAGATGTAAACCATCTTTGGTTTATTGAAAATCTTTTTTGGTTGTCTCTTTTCGTAATTCCTTTGATTGTTTTTGTCAGGTCTTCTAAGAGTAAAAGATTTAAATCAATACTTATTAAACTAACTTTTAAGTATGGTGTTTTTTCTTGGTGTATAGTTTTGATAATTCTGAAAGTAATAGGGAAGTATTATTTTCCTAGTGATTCAAAAAGTATTTTTAATCTTTCTTCAACTTTATATTATGGTTTCTTTTTTGTAAGTGGTATTTTTATAGCGAGTATGGAAGTTCTTTGGTTAACTATTTATAGTAACAGAAGAAAGTATTTGTATGTGGCATTCGCTTCAACTGTTGTGTTTTACTTTTATTATTTCTTACCATCTGATATTATCTCACCTTATATTTCTTTAGAACAACGATGGAATCTCTGGTATTTGGTTTGTGGTTTAGTTTGGTCCGTAATTCTTTGCACATTAGGTTATAGTCAAAAATATTTGAACAATAATAGCTTTGTATTAAGTAAACTAAACGAAGCTATTTATCCTTTTTATATGCTGCATCAAACAATTATTATTGCGCTAGGTTATTATATTTTGAAGATTAACGCATCTATTTTTAACAAAATAACACTTCTTTTTAGTGTTTCACTAGTTGTGATTTCGTTAATATATGTATTGATAATTTATCCGTTTAAGAGGATAAGATTTTTCTTTGGAATGAAAAATATGACTGTAAAAAAGTAAAAGATAACTACTATTTAAATCCTGAAGAAAGCGATTAAAATTTAGCAATAAATTAATTGTCAAATCGATAATTGAAAAATCTCTTTTTTTTTTGAAAACTTTACGTATATTTGCACACTGTTTTTATAGGGTAAATTATGCCTTGTAAGTAAATACTGATTAAACAGTATAATGCCTACGAGATTTTACTCAAAAAACAATTAAATAAGTATTAACTGGTTTCAGGTTTAGTATGCGTATTGATAAGATAAGGGTACTAAAAACCAAAACCGAAAATTAATTAACTATGTATACAGATCCAATCGCGGATTTTCTTACTCGTGTGAGAAATGCTATTGCAGCAAATCACAGAGTAGTTGAAGTTCCTGCTTCAAAGTTGAAGAAGGAAATGACGAAAATTTTGTTCGATCAAGGTTACATTTTAAGTTATCAGTTCAATGACGATAAAGTACAAGGAACTATTAAGATAGCGTTAAAATACGATCGTGATACGAAAGAATCAGTAATCAGAAAGATTCAAAGAATTTCAACACCAGGTTTACGTAGATACGTTGGCGCTAAAGAAATGCCAAGAGTATTAAACGGATTAGGGATTGCAATTGTTTCTACATCAAAAGGTGTAATGACAAACAAAAAAGCAAGACAAGAGAACGTTGGTGGAGAAGTATTGTGTTACGTTTACTAAAAAACATTTTGTAAGATGAGTAGAATAGGAAAGAATCCAATCGCATTGCCACAAGGTGTTGAAGTAAAAGTAGACGAAAATGTGGTTACAGTAAAAGGAAAATTAGGAGAGTTAACTCAAGAAATTAAGTCTGATATTACTGTAAAAGTTGAAGATGGTACCATTACTTTAGAAAGACCATCAGATAGTAAAGATCATAGAGCTGCACATGGTTTATACCGTGCTTTAATCAATAATATGGTTGAAGGAGTAAGCAAAGGTTTTACTAAAGAGTTAGAGTTAGTAGGTGTTGGTTATAGAGCATCTAACCAAGGTCAAAAATTAGATTTAGCCTTAGGTTTCTCTCACAATATTGTAATAGATTTAGCTCCAGAAGTTAAGGTTGAAACAGTATCTGAAAAAGGTAAAAATCCAATCGTAAAGTTAACTTCACATGACAAACAATTAGTTGGTCAAGTTGCAGCAAAAATTCGTTCATTCCGTAAGCCAGAGCCTTACAAAGGAAAAGGAATTAAGTTTGTAGGAGAAGTATTAAGAAGAAAAGCAGGTAAATCTGCATAATAAATAAGAGAAATTATTATGGCATTATCAAAGCTTGAAAGAAGACAACGAATTAAGCATAGAATTAGAAAGATTGTTACAGGTACAGCTGAAAAACCAAGGTTATCAGTTTTTAGAAGTAACAAAGAAATCTATGCTCAGTTAATTGATGACGTTGCAGGAGTTACATTAGCATCTGCATCATCAAGAGATAAAGAAATTACATCTAGTTCTAAAGCAGAAGCGGCTACAGCTGTAGGTAAAGCTATTGCTGAAAAAGCTGTAAAGGCTGGTGTTGATACTGTTGCTTTTGACCGTAACGGATATTTATACCACGGAAGAGTTAAAGTATTAGCAGACGCTGCAAGAGAAGCTGGTTTAAAATTTTAAGAAATTATATTATGTTAGGATATAAAAACGTAGAAAGAGTAAAACCAAGCGGATTAGAGCTTGTAGATAAATTAGTTGGTGTACAACGTGTTACCAAAGTAACTAAAGGAGGTAGAGCATTCGGATTCTCTGCTATCGTAGTAGTAGGAGATGGGAACGGAGTTGTAGGTCACGGATTAGGAAAATCTAAAGATGTTTCTTCTGCAATTGCAAAGGCAGTAGAAGATGCAAAGAAAAATTTAGTACGTATTCCTATTTTAGAAGGAACATTACCACACGAACAAAAAGGTAAATTTGGTGGAGCAAAAGTATTCATCAAGCCTGCTTCACACGGTACCGGGGTTATTGCCGGAGGTGCTGTACGTTTAGTATTAGAAGCTGTAGGTATTAAAGACGTATTATCAAAATCTCAAGGATCATCTAACCCACACAACGTTGTAAAAGCAACCTTTGACGCTTTATTACAATTACGTAGTGCTGCAACTATTGCTAAGCAAAGAGGTATCTCTTTAGAGAAAGTTTTTAACGGTTAAAATTTAAGACGATGAGTAAAATTAGAATTACACAAGTAAAAAGTCAAATCGGTCGCCTTAAAAATCAAAAAAGAACGTTAGAGGCGTTAGGTTTACGTAAAATGAACCAAACTGTAGAGCATGATGCATCAGCTACAATTTTGGGTATGGTAAGTAAAGTTTCACACTTAGTTTCTGTAGAAGAAATTAAATAAGACAATATAAAGATGAGTTTACACAACTTAAAACCAGCAGCAGGATCTACAAAAAGCGGTAAAAGAATCGCTCGTGGAGAAGGTTCTGGTCACGGAGGTACCTCTACAAGAGGACATAAAGGAGCTAAATCTCGTTCTGGTTATTCTCGTAAAATAGGATTTGAAGGAGGACAAATGCCTCTTCAAAGACGTGTGCCTAAATTTGGTTTCACTAACATTAATCGTAAAGAATATGTTGGTGTAAATTTAGACAAGTTACAGTCATTAGTAGATAACGGAAAGATAACAGATACAGTTAATTTAGATGTTTTAGTAGAAAACAGATTGGCTCGTAAAAACGACTTAGTTAAAATATTAGGTGGTGGAGAGTTAAAGGCTAAATTAAATATAACTGTACATAAATTTACAGCGTCAGCTAAAGCAGCTATCGAAGCAGCAGGAGGTGAAGCAGTAACATTATAAGAATTGTAAATGATGAATTTTATAAATACTTTAAAAGACATTTGGAAGATTGAAGAGTTAAAAGAAAAATTACTTTTAACCTTAGGTTTAATCGCTGTTTACCGTTTTATGGCAGCAGTTCCATTACCAGGAATTGATCCTACTCAGTTATCAGCATTAAAAGACAGTACTGACAGTGGACTTTTAGGTTTATTAAACGCATTTACAGGTGGGGCATTTGCTAGAGCGTCAGTAATGGCACTTGGTATAATGCCTTATATTTCTGCATCTATTGTAGTTCAGCTAATGGGTATTGCGGTACCATATTTGCAAAAATTACAAAAAGATGGAGAAAGTGGACGTAAGAAGATTACGCAAATAACAAGATGGCTTACGATTGCTATTACATTGTTTCAAGCACCAACCTATATTGGAGTAATCCAAAACCAAATGGGCTTACCGCAAGAAGCATTCTTAGTAACAGGAGCAACATTTTGGGTGTCATCAATCATTCTTTTAAGTGCAGGAACAATTTTTGCAATGTGGTTAGGAGAGCGTATTACTGATAAAGGAGTTGGTAATGGAATTTCATTATTAATTACCGTTGGTATTATCGCAAATTTCCCAGCAGCATTTATTCAAGAGTTAGTTTCTAAACAAACTGCAGGAGCAGGAGGAATTATGATGATTTTAATCGAATTAATAGTTTGGTTTGTAGTAATCTTGTTAACCGTATTATTAGTTACCGCAGTACGTAAAGTAGCCGTTCAATACGCACGTCGTACAGCTGTTACAAATATTAAAGATGTTGATGGTGCTAGACAGTACATTCCTTTAAAACTGAATGCCGCTGGAGTAATGCCAATTATTTTTGCACAAGCTATTATGTTTTTACCAATAGCGTTAGGACAAAAATATCCAGCATTAAACAGTTTGACTGATATTAACGGTTTATGGTATAACGTTATATTTGCTTTATTAATTATTGTCTTTAGTTACTTCTATACAGCCATCACAATTCCTACGAATAAAATGGCAGAGGATTTAAAGAGAAGTAATGGTTTTGTTCCAGGATATAAGCCAGGTGAAGAAACAGCTAGTTTTTTAGATTCGGTATTGTCAAAAATTACATTACCAGGATCGTTGTTCTTAGCCGCTTTATCGATATTACCAGCAGTTATTGTTAAGTTTGGAGTTACTCAAAACTGGGCAATGTTTTATGGTGGAACATCTTTAATTATTATGGTAGGAGTTGCAATCGACACTATTCAGCAAATAAACTCGTATTTATTAAACAGTCGTTATGACGGTTTAATGAAAACAGGGAACAGTAACAGAAAATCATTAAAATAATATGGCTAAGCAACCAGCAATTCAACAAGACGGAACCATTACAGAGGCATTATCAAATGCAATGTTTCGAGTAGAATTAGAGAACGGACATATTGTTACGGCTCACATTTCAGGAAAAATGCGTATGCATTATATAAAACTATTACCAGGAGATAAGGTAAAGTTAGAAATGAGTCCGTATGATTTATCAAAGGCAAGAATTACTTACAGATATTAAAAACACACACTGATGAAAGTAAGAGCATCATTAAAGAAAAGAAGTGCCGACTGCAAAATTGTACGCAGAAAAGGCAGATTATATGTAATTAACAAAAAGAATCCTAGATTTAAACAAAGACAAGGATAATAATAAGACACTAGTCATTAGTAATTAGTAGTTAGATGAATCTGTTTGAAATAGAAATGTTTAGGATTCTAACAACTAAAAGCTAACAGCTAAAAACTAAATTATATGGCAAGAATCGCAGGTATAGATATTCCAAAGAATAAAAGAGGTGTTATCGCTTTAACTTATATCTTTGGTATAGGAAGAAGTAGAGCTAAAGAGATTTTAGCTGCTGCTAACATAGATGAAAGCATCAAGGTTCAAGACTGGACTGATGATCAAATTGCAGCAATTCGTGAGCAAGTTGGAACTTACACTATTGAAGGTGAGTTACGTTCTGAAGTTCAATTAAGCATCAAACGTTTAATGGATATCGGATGTCAAAGAGGTATTCGTCACAGACTTGGTTTACCATTACGTGGACAAAGAACAAAGAATAACTCTCGTACAAGAAAAGGTAAGAGAAAAACTGTAGCTAACAAGAAAAAATAATCATTGATTATTTTTTACTAATAGTAAAGAATTATGGCAAAGTCTAAAGTAACAAAAAAACGTAAAGTTGTAATAGAATCAGTTGGTGAAGCTCACGTAACTGCATCTTTCAACAATATTATTATTTCTTTAACAAACAAAAAAGGTGACGTTATTTCTTGGTCATCTGCAGGGAAAATGGGTTTCAGAGGTTCTAAAAAGAACACTCCTTATGCAGCTCAGTTAGCCGCAGAAGATTGTGCAAATGTTGCTAAAGAAGCAGGTTTACGTAAAGTAAAGGTGTATGTTAAAGGACCAGGAAACGGTAGAGAATCTGCAATCAGATCTATCCACAACGCTGGTATTGAAGTAACTGAAATTATCGATGTTACTCCAATTCCTCACAACGGATGTCGTCCACCTAAGAGAAGAAGAGTATAAGTTGAATTAATTTTCAACTTATACTTTATTTAGCGTACTTTTGCGCGCAATAAATTAAGTATTTTAACACAGTAGGAACTTAAGATTATCGAAGGAGTACGCCTTAATTCATAATCCCTACTAATTTTAATTAGAAATGGCAAGATATACAGGACCAAAAACTAAGATTGCTCGTAAGTTTGGCGAAGCAATTTTCGGAGACGATAAGAACTTCGAAAAAAGAAATTACCCTCCTGGACAACACGGGGTAGGTAAGAGAAGAGGAAAAAAATCTGAATATGCAATCCAATTAATGGAGAAGCAAAAAGCTAAATATACTTACGGTATTTTAGAGCGTCAGTTCCGTAACCTTTTCAAAAAAGCATCAGCTTCTCAAGGAGTAACAGGTGAAATTTTACTACAATTATGTGAATCTCGTTTAGACAACGTAGTATACCGTTTAGGTGTAGCAAATTCACGTAGAGCTGCACGTCAGTTAGTATCTCACCGTCATATCACTGTAAACGGTGATATTGTTAACATTCCATCTTACAGTTTAAAAGCAGGAGATGTAGTAGCAGTTAGAGAAAAGTCTAAATCTTTAGAAGCTATTGAAAACTCATTAGCAGCTAACAGTAATGTTTACGAGTGGTTAACTTGGAATGCTGATCAAAAATCAGGAACATTTGTAAAAGCTCCAGAAAGATTACAAATTCCTGAAAACATTAAAGAGCAATTAATCGTAGAATTATACTCTAAGTAATAAATTAATCATATTGGTATTTGGCCAAAGGGTTTATTCGTATTTCTTCACACTTATAAACCGCGCAACTAAATAACAATTAAAACGAAGAAAAAACAATATGGCAATTTTAAATTTTCAAAAGCCTGATAAAGTAATTATGATTGAATCTACTGATTTTTCAGGAAGATTCGAATTCAGACCTCTTGAACCAGGTTTTGGATTAACAGTGGGTAATGCTTTACGAAGAGTATTATTATCATCTCTTGAAGGATTTGCTATTACATCATTACGTATCGACGGAGTTGATCATGAGTTTTCAACTATCCAAGGTGTTGTAGAGGATGTAACTGAAATTATCTTAAACTTAAAACAAGTTCGTTTTAAGAAGCAAATTGAAGAATCAGATAGAGAAACAGTTTCTATAGCAATATCAGGACAAGAGCAATTAACAGCTGGTGACTTACAAAAGTTCATCTCAGGTTTTCAAGTACTAAATCCAGATTTAGTTATTTGTAACATGGACAAGTCAGTGACGTTAAATGCTGAAATTACCATTGAAAAAGGTAGAGGTTTTGTACCAGCAGAAGAAAATAAAAGAGCTGGTGCTCCTTTAGGAACAATTTTTACAGATTCTATTTACACTCCAATAAAGAATGTTAAATATGCTGTTGAGAATTTCCGTGTAGAGCAAAAGACCGATTACGAAAAATTAGTTTTCGATATCGATACTGATGGATCTATCAATCCTAAAGATGCCTTAACTGAAGCAGCTAAGATTTTAATCCACCACTTTATGTTATTCTCTGATGAGCGTATCACTTTAGAGGCTGATGAAATCGCACAAACTGAAACATATGATGAAGAATCATTACACATGCGTCAGTTATTAAAGACGAAATTAGTTGATATGGATTTATCTGTTCGTGCTTTAAACTGTTTAAAAGCTGCAGAAGTAGATACGTTAGGAGACTTAGTATCATTCAACAAAAGCGATTTAATGAAGTTCAGAAACTTTGGTAAAAAATCATTAACTGAATTAGATGAGTTAGTGGCTAACAAAGGTTTAAGTTTCGGAATGGATTTAAGCAAATACAAATTAGATAAAGATTAACCTTTCATATTTTGCTCCCCTAAATTAGGGTAGTAGCAAGATGAGAGCTAAAACCAAATGTCATGAGACACGGAAAGAAATTTAATCATTTAGGTAGAAAAACAGCGCATAGAAAAGCGATGTTATCTAACATGGCTTGTTCTTTAATAGAGCACAAGCGAATCAATACTACTGAAGCAAAAGCGAAAGCTTTACGTAAGTTTGTAGAGCCTTTAATTACAAAATCTAAAGACGATACAACGCACAACCGTCGTGTAGTATTTAGTTACTTGCGTAGTAAAGAGGCTGTTACAGAATTATTCAAGGAAATTTCTGTAAAAGTTGCAGACAGACCAGGAGGATACGTTCGTATCATCAAATTAGGAAACCGTCAAGGAGATAACGCTCCAATGGCAATGGTAGAATTAGTTGATTACAACGAGCTATACGATCCAAAAGGAAATAAAGCTAAAAAGAGTACTCGTCGTAGCCGTCGTGGTGGAGCGAAGAAAGCTGAAGCTGCAGCTGTTGAAACTCAAACTTCACAAGAAGAAGAATAAAAATGAGAATTTTTATAAATTATATCAAAGGGATAAACATTTAATGTTTGTCCCTTTTTTTATATATTTTTGCAAACAAATTACACAACACCACTAAATGAAATATCAAACACGTAAAAAAGCATTAGTTTTATTAGCAGATGGAACTATTTTCTACGGTAAATCTATTGGGATAGAAGGAACCGCAACAGGAGAAATTTGTTTTAATACAGGTATGACAGGATATCAAGAAATTTTTACAGATCCTTCTTACTTCGGACAATTAATGGTAGCTACCAATGCTCATATTGGTAATTATGGAGTTAATAACGAAGAAGTAGAATCTGAGGGAATTAAAATTTCAGGCTTAATTTGTCGTAACTTTAGTTTTACACACTCTCGTGTAGATTCAGATGGAAACTTATTCGACTGGTTCGAAAAACACAATTTAGTAGCTATTTCAGATGTTGACACGCGTGCGTTAGTATCTTACATTAGAGAAAATGGAGCTATGAATGCTATTATTTCAACTGAAGTAGAGAAAATAGACGAATTAAAGAAGCAATTGGCAGATACTCCTAATATGGAAGGATTAGAATTAGCTTCAAAGGTATCAACTAAAGAACCTTATTTTGTCGGTGATGAAAACGCTCCCATTAAAATATCAGCTTTAGATATTGGTATCAAGAAAAACATTTTAAGAAACTTAGCAAAAAGAGGAGCTTATGTTAAAGTATATCCTTACAATGCTAGTTTCGAGCAAATGAGTGATTTTAATCCAGATGGATATTTTATTTCTAACGGACCTGGAGACCCAGAGCCTCTAGAAGAAGCTCAAAAAACAGCAAAACAAATCATCGAAAAAGATTTACCGTTATTTGGTATTTGTTTAGGACATCAGGTAATAGCACTAGCGAATGGAATTTCTACTTATAAAATGCACAATGGTCACAGAGGAATTAATCATCCTGTGAAGAACTTACTAACAGGTAAGGGAGAAATTACTTCTCAAAACCATGGTTTCGCTATCAATAGAGAAGAAGCAGAAGCGCATCCAGATGTGGAAATAACTCATGTACACTTAAATGATCATACCGTAGCAGGTATTAGAATGAAGTCTAAAAATGTATTCTCTGTTCAGTACCATCCAGAAGCGAGTCCTGGACCGCACGACGCAGAATATTTATTTGACCAGTTTATCGAGAACATCAAAAAAGTAAAAGCATAAATTTCAAAAAAGTATCATAAATAAATTCCCGTGATTGTTACTTCACGGGAATCTATATTAAAAATAAAGAACTATGAGTATTATAATAAACATTCATGCACGTCAAATTTTTGATTCAAGAGGAAATCCAACTGTAGAAGTAGATGTAACTACCGAAAACGGTGTTGTAGGTAGAGCAGCAGTACCTTCTGGTGCTTCTACAGGAGAACACGAAGCTGTTGAATTACGTGATGGAGGTGCTAATTATATGGGGAAAGGTGTGTTAAAAGCGGTTGAAAATGTTAACACAGTTATTGCCCAAGAGTTATTAGGAGTATCTGTATTTGAGCAAAACATGATCGATCAACTGATGATTGATTTAGATGGAACTCCGAACAAATCAGTTTTAGGAGCAAATGCTATTTTAGGTGTTTCTTTAGCAGCAGCAAAAGCAGCAGCTAATGAATTAGGATTACCATTATATCGTTATGTAGGCGGAGTTTCAGCAAACACCTTACCAGTTCCTATGATGAATATCATTAATGGAGGATCGCATTCAGATGCACCAATTGCATTCCAAGAATTTATGGTTATGCCAGTAAAGGCTAAAAATTTTACTGAAGCAATGCAAGTAGGTTCTGAAATTTTTCACAACTTAAAGAAAGTATTGCATGACCGTAACTTATCTACAGCTGTAGGAGATGAAGGAGGTTTTGCTCCAACTTTAGAAGGAACTGAGGATGCAATTGAAACAATTGCTTTAGCAACTAAGAATGCTGGATATAAATTTGGAGAAGAAGTGATGATTGCATTAGATTGTGCTTCTGCCGAATTTTATATAGATGGAAAATATGATTACACAAAGTTTGAAGGAGATAAAGGCGCTGTAAGAACTTCAGAAGAGCAAGCAACTTATTTAGCTGAGTTATGTGAAAAGTATCCTATTATTTCTATTGAAGATGGAATGGATGAGAACGATTGGAGTGGATGGAAAATGTTAACAGACAAAGTAGGAAATAAAGTGCAGTTAGTGGGAGATGATTTATTTGTAACCAATGTTGAGCGTTTATCAAAAGGTATTGAAAACGGTATTGCCAATTCAATTTTAATAAAAGTAAATCAAATAGGTACCTTAACAGAAACAATTGCCGCAGTAAACATGGCGCATAATGCAGGATATACTTCTGTAATGAGTCACCGTTCAGGAGAAACCGAAGATAATACCATTGCGGATTTAGCTGTAGCATTAAACTGTGGACAAATTAAAACAGGTTCTGCTTCACGTTCTGATCGTATGGCGAAATACAATCAATTATTGCGTATTGAAGAAGAATTAGCAGATGTAGCGTATTATCCACAAGAAAAAGCATTTAAAGTAAAATAAATTATTTTACAAATAAACTTTAAAGCTCGTACTTAAGTACGGGCTTTTTTATTATTGCCATTTTTTATGTTTTTTTAAAAAAAGTGAGGTAATATAGTTTTATCTTGTTTTATTTGTGTTTGCCCATGAATTAATTATTAAATAAAAAAGCACGTAGAATTGAAGTTTGTGAATTAAGAGAAAGAGAAGAAAGAATAATGAGGAAAATTGTTTTTACACTATTAATAAGCTTTACAGCTTTGACAGTAAAATGCCAAGAAAAACAAACACAAAGTGTTTGGAGAGTAAATTTCTTAAAATCCAGGAGTGGAATATGAAATACCAACAGGAAATACATCTACGCTTTCTATAGGAACAGGAATTGGCTATAGTGTTAGTTATCCACATACAGATCATACAGCAGGCTCTGGGTTTATTACCTCATTTAATCCTTTTTTAGATGTACAGCATAAATGGTTTTATAATTTTGAGAAACGTAAAACCAAAGGTTTAAACACAACTAATAATTCAGGGAACTTTATTTCAGCAAGAGTTTTAACAAGAGGAGCGTCTTTATTTGGTAATTCTAACGGAACTGATGGTTTAGACTTTGCAGTAGGACCTACATGGGGGATTCAACGTAAATATGGTAAAAATTTCCACTTGTTATTTGACATGGGACCTATTTATTATTTTGATATCAATGGTGATGGTTATTTTCTACCTTTAATGTTACAATTAAATTTAGGGTTTGATTTATAGACATATGAAATATTTATACACATTACTTGTTGCTATTGTAATTACATCTTGTAATTCGGTAAAATATACTCATTCTGGAGATGTAAATTCACGATTAGATTTCAGAAAAGGAAAGTGGTTGTTAAATGATGTTACCTCTTTTAAAAACACTAGAAAAGATGGTTTAACTGAAGTGGCAAATGAACGATTTTCTGAGCTTATAGGTAATAGACTTTCGGTGGTTAGCAACATGAAAGGAGTATTAATTCCCAGTAATATCTCAGCTAGACTTGATAAATCTATTTTACAAGATATAAAAAATAGCACAGGTTATGATTACTTTATTGATATTAGAACTAAAAATATATCTGATGAAGTAGATATTTTAGGAGCAGGAAGCTCTCAAACTGACCCTTCTAAAAATATTGGTGAGGTAACACTTAGTATCTATGATTTAAACATGTTTGAAATAATATACAGTCAAACAGTAGTTGGCAAATTAGTTGTTTCTGAAAGGGATAATGATTATGCGCTTTCTAAAAATTCAACCCTTATTATTCATAGTGCTTTAAAAAGAATTATGAAGAAAATCAAGAAAAACCAAATCAAGGTTAAGTAATATAAAAATAAAAAAACAAAGGCTGTCTTAACATATAAGGGACAGCCTTTGAAATCAAATTCAATTCGTTTGTTTTAGTTGTTTATTAATTTAAGTTTACGAATTCTTCTTCAGAAATTTCTCCCGTGTAAATTTTATGTAATTCTTCTAAATGAGCTACAATATTTTCATGCTGACTTTGTTCTATAGACGCAGGTTTTTTTAATTCTGATTTTAACCTACCCCCAACAACATAATAGTCATAGTAGTAAAAGAAATTGCTGTCAAAATTTCTATTAGAGTAAGTTCCGTTGTCTCCTAATAAATATCCTAATCTAAAAGCAGATCTTCTTTGAGAAGCAGTACCGTGAGAGCTTCCATTAGGTCCAGCTAATGTTTGTGAAAAATTATAAGCAGCAGCAGCAGTATTCCAGTTACTTGTATAAGTTCTTCGGATAAAATATCCTCCAAATCCATCAGCTTCTAATTCAGTAGCACTAACGTGATTACCACTAGGTATAGTATTGTCTCTAAACTGTACCTGATGTCCCATTTCATGCGCCGCAACATAGGCAATGGCAGCATTACCATAGCTTAAAGCACTTGCTAATAGTTCTTCTCCCCATACGATGTAGCCATTATAGTAAGATAGTGCATTAAATGTTCCGTCTCCACCTGCTAAATATAAAGGAACATTCCCCATACCAAAAAAATTAGCAGCACTGTTGTGTTGTGTTTTTAAAAAGTTAGTAGTAGACTGGTTAACAATGTATTCAGCCCAATAAGAGTTCGGACCAAAACCATCAACTGTGTAATGGTCAGCGTTGTTAACATCTAACATATTTGGTGAACTGATACCTGTAGGTGCATTATCATTTGTAAGATTACTTTCTTCTTGTGTACACTGTACAGTAAGAAAGGATATGCATAATAAGGCAATAATAAATTTAAAATTTTTCATTGTGAAAGGTTTTGTGAATTGAATTAATTTTTTTGAAAAATAGGTATAGCTGTTTGATTGATAAAAAAATAACAAAAATTTAACATTTTTTATCGCAATGTTATTTTTTTTGTAAAAAGCCTTAGAGTGATGTTTTTATTGATTTAGAGGCTGTGTATTAGCATAAGTTTTCTGGTTGGATGTGGGTACTATTTTTGTTAGTTAGAAAATAAAAAATTAAACAGCTATAGGCTATGAAAAGAAGAACAACCATATTTATTATATTATTCTTTACAGTTTACCTTTCAAAGGCTCAAATAAGTATTGATGATGCGGTACAAACAGGTAAAGAAATTTCTAAAGGAAAAAAGACCCCAACTGAGTTAGCTCTTAAGCTTATTCAAACTGTTGAATTTGGATCTTCCCTTCCAAGTAAAATCCAATACTATTTTAGTACAGACGAATACTTTTCGGCTTAAGAAATCAAACGACGTTTGTCTTTCGAACTCTTTTATAATATATAAATTACCCTATTCTAAGAAAATTAACTTTAGGGGCAGTGGTAGGGATACAACACCAATCATAACAAAGCATCATCACAGGGCTAAAGCAAGGAGCAACGTTACGTTATTATTTTAGAAATTATGAAAGTGTTAATATATAGGTTATGACCGCGAGAAGTATAGGTGTTTCAAACAATATAAAAATAAAAGAGGAGAAGGGAATATAAGGTGGGAATACAATTTTCCATCATAGAATTAGAAGATTTTGACGATTTTAGAGTTGTCTTTAATGTTTTTGGGGTCATGATTCTTATACTATTGAACAGCCTATTTTAGGAAATAAAACACCAAATAATATGGTTTTCCGCTCAGTCTATGGTTTAGCAATAGGTTTGCAATTTTTAATTGTTTTTTATATAAGTAAAGTAGCTAATTTTTAAAAGGATTTTAAATAAGAAATTATTATTTTTTTATATTAAAAATCTATCCATTTGCTCTTTTAAAATAATCCAAAAAATGGTATCTTCGCAACTCACTTCAATCATAAAAAATTATAGTTAAAAAATGTCAGATATAGCAAAATTACAAATTGGCGAAAATACGTATGAGTTTCCTTTAGTAAAGGGAACAGAAAATGAAACTGCAATTGATATAAAAGCCTTAAGAGGAGTCACGGATGGAGTTATAACCATAGATCCAGGATATAAGAATACAGGTTCATGCCAAAGTGCTATAACATTTTTGAATGGAGAAGAAGGAATTTTAAGATATCGAGGGTACTCAATTGAAGAATTAGCAGAAAAAGCAGACTTTTTAGAAGTTGCTTATGCTTTAATCTTTGGAGAATTACCAACTAAGGAACAATTAGAAAAGTTTTATGGAGACATCTTAGATGAAGCTATTGTTGATGATGACATCAAAAAAATAATTGATGCATTTCCAAAGAACGCACATCCAATGGGAGTGTTATCATCACTAACATCTGCATTAACCGCATTTAATCCATCTTCTGTAAACGTTGACTCAGAAGAAGACATGTACAAAGCGATTGTTAAAATTATGGGGAAATTCCCGGTATTAGTAGCTTGGACTTTACGTAAGAAACAAGGATTACCACTAAACTATGGATCTCGTAAGTTAGGTTATGTAGAAAACATTTTAACAATGATGTTTCAGAAGCCCAATGATGAGTACGAGTTAAATCCAATCGTAAAGAATGCGCTAGATAAATTGTTAATTTTACATGCAGATCACGAACAAAACTGTTCTACATCTACAGTACGTATTGTAGGATCTTCTCATGCAGGCTTATTCGCATCATTATCAGCAGGTATTTCAGCTTTATGGGGGCCTTTACATGGAGGAGCAAACCAAGCAGTATTGGAAATGTTAGAAGCAATTAAAGAAGATGGAGGAGATACAAAAAAATACATGGCGAAAGCTAAAGATAAAAACGATCCTTTCCGTTTAATGGGATTCGGACACCGTGTATATAAAAACTTCGATCCAAGAGCAAGAATCATTAAAAAAGCTGCTGATGAAGTGCTAAATGACTTAGGAGTTCAGGATCCAATCTTAGAGATAGCAAAAGGATTAGAACAAGAAGCGTTGAATGATCCATATTTTGTTGAAAGAAAGTTATATCCAAACGTAGATTTCTATTCAGGTATTATATACAGAGCTATGGGAATCCCTGTAGAAATGTTTACAGTGATGTTTGCTTTAGGACGTTTACCAGGTTGGATAGCACAATGGAGAGAAATGCGTTTAAACAAAGAACCAATTGGTCGTCCACGTCAAGTTTATGTTGGAGAGAATTTAAGGGAATTCGTTGAATTAGACAAGAGATAAACTATTTAAAAAGTGTCATTTAAAATAATTAAATGACATTTTTTTTATGTAAAATAACTGATGATGAAAGAAATTAAAATTATCAAAAACAGATCAGATATTGGAGCAGGAACTCGTGGATCTGATATGGGAGTTGACGCTATTGAGATAGCAGCAATTAATAAAAAAAGTAATTACTTTGACTCTTTTGATTTTGAAGATGTGATTACAGAAAATGAATCTATTTATAACAAAGTAAATAATTCATTCGCTAAACGAATAGATAGTGTTTTTAATCAATGTAAACGTTTAAGCAATCATGTAAAAGTAAATTTACAAGAAGGAAAATTCCCAATAGTTTTATCGGGTGATCATTCTTCTGCATTAGGCACAATTAGTGGTGTAAAAGCAGCGTACCCAACCCAAAGAGTGGGGGTGGTATGGATAGATGCTCATGGAGATTTACACTCACCTTATACGTCACCATCCGGAAATATTCACGGGATGCCATTAGCTGCCGCTATTGCAGATGATAATTTAGATTGTCAAATTAACGACGTTGATAGAGAAACATCTGAATTGTGGGAGCGTATGAAAAACATAGGCGCTCTTGGACAAAAAGTAGCACCTCAAGATATTGTATTCTTTGGAGTTCGTGACACAGAAGAGCCAGAAAACAAACAAATGGAGAAATATGGGATTAAAAACTATAGGGTTGCAGAGGTTCGTTACCGCGGATTAGAGGTTTGTGTAAATGAAGCTTTAGATAAACTAGCTGATTGCGATGTAATTTATGTGTCGTTTGACGTTGATGCAATGGATTGCGATATGATTTCTTATGGAACAGGTACTCCTGTACCAAAAGGATTTGATCAACATGAAATCATTGATATAATTAACGGATTGTTGGCAAGTAATAAAGTAGCTTGTGTAGAGTTTGTTGAAGTAAATCCGTTATTAGATTTGAAAGGAAATAAAATGGCTGAAACCGCCTTTGAAGTACTTGAAGAAGTAACCAAAAAAGTTGTAACCTTATAGGGTTAAAAAATAAACAAAAAAGCGAACTAATTAGTTCGCTTTTTTGTTTTTATAGAGATCGTTTAGAAAAAATAAACACTTATATTTGTTGCAGTAAACTTTAGGAGTAGCTAGTTCACTAGTTTGAGAAATATCCTTTGAACCTGATATGGTTAACACCAGCGTAGGGAAAAGTTGTAAAATCTTATTTAGGTATTGTTTAGTATAAAACAATTCTGAATTTCTTCTACAGTTTACTTTAAATAGGTTAATTATGATAACAATAAAAGTAAACGAAAACCCACAAGAATTTTCAAGCTCATTAACGTTACAAGAATTGGTAGAAAAATTACAAATTCAAACGAATGGAATAGCTATTGCTGTTAATAGTAGTGTGGTTAAAAAATCAGATTGGTCTTCAAAACTCCTCCAAAATAATGACGCTATCTTAATCATTACATCTACACAAGGAGGATAATATGTTCAGCAAACAAAATTATACAGCAATAAACAAGCAACCCTAAAATGAAGAAAAAAGATACGGCACCCAAACACGATGGTGTAACAAGACAACCGTTCCCGAACTCAAAAAAAATATATGTTCAAGGAAATATTCATCCACAGATAAAAGTAGCCATGCGCGAAATCGAATTGAGTGATACGGTGGATTCGATGACTAAAAAAAGAACTCCTAATGAGCCAATTACGGTATATGATACTTCAGGTCCCTATACAGATCCAACAAAAGAAATTAATATTCATAATGGATTGGAACGCATTCGTGAACAATGGATTTTAGAGAGAGCAGATGTGGATGAGTTAAATGAATTTACTTCTGATTATTGTAATGAGCGATTGAATGATAAAAGTCTAGATCATTTGCGATTTAACTTAAAGCATAAACCTAAGCGAGCAAAAAAAGGACACAATGTAACACAGTTACATTACGCAAAAAAAGGAATCATTACTCCAGAAATGGAATACATTGCCATTCGTGAAAATCAACGAATAGATGAAATGACACGCTTATCAAAACAACATCCAGGGCAAGATTTTGGAGCGAGTATTCCAGCAAAAATAACTCCTGAGTTTGTAAGAGAAGAAGTTGCTAGAGGACGCGCGGTAATTCCTTCAAATATCAACCACCCAGAAGCTGAACCTATGATTTTAGGACGTAATTTCTTGGTGAAGATTAATGCGAATATTGGAAACTCAGCTACCACCTCATCCATAGAAGAAGAAGTAGAAAAAGCAGTTTGGGCATGCCGTTGGGGAGCAGATAATATCATGGATTTATCTACAGGAAAAAATATACATGAAACTCGTGAGTGGATTATCCGTAACTCACCAGTACCAGTAGGAACTGTACCTATTTATCAAGCTTTAGAAAAGGTAAACGGAATAGCTGAAAACTTGACGTGGGAAATTTTTAGAGATACTTTAATTGAACAAGCTGAGCAAGGAGTAGATTACTTTACAATTCATGCAGGAGTTCGTTTGCGTTATGTACCTATGACGGCAAAACGTATTACCGGAATTGTATCTAGAGGAGGATCTATTATGGCAAAATGGTGCTTAGCACATCATAAAGAAAGCTTTTTATATACCCATTTCGAAGAGATTTGTGAAATTATGAAGGCCTATGATGTTGCTTTTTCGTTAGGAGATGGTTTACGTCCTGGTTGTATCGCTGATGCGAATGATGAAGCTCAATTTGCTGAATTAGAAACTTTGGGGGAACTAACCAAAATAGCACGTAAACATGAAGTACAGTGTTTCATTGAAGGTCCTGGTCACGTACCAATGCACATGATTAAAGCAAATATGGATAAACAATTGGAAGCGTGTGATGAAGCTCCGTTTTATACTTTAGGGCCTTTAACCACGGATATTGCTCCAGGATACGATCATATTACTTCAGGAATTGGAGCAGCGATGATTGGTTGGTATGGTTGTGCGATGTTGTGTTATGTAACGCCAAAAGAACATTTAGGATTACCCAATAAAGAAGATGTGCGTACTGGAGTGGTAACCTATAAATTAGCAGCCCATGCAGCTGATTTAGCAAAAGGACATCCTGGGGCGCAACACAGAGATGATGCGTTAAGTAAAGCGCGTTTTGAGTTCCGTTGGGAAGATCAATTCAATTTAGGATTGGATCCGGAACTAGCAAGAGAATATCACGATGAAACATTACCTGCTGAAGGAGCTAAAATTGCACATTTTTGCTCGATGTGTGGGCCAAAGTTCTGTTCTATGAAAATATCTCAAGAAGTACGTGATTTTGCAGCTGAAAATAAAGTAGAAGGAGATGAGGTGTTTGCAAAAGGAATGGAGGAGAAATCCAAAGAATTTAAAGACAAAGGTTCAGAAGTTTATCTATAAATAAAATAAATGAGTAGGAATTAGAATAGTACTATTTCTAATTCCTAACTCCTTTAACCTAATCCCTAATATATGATTATTCTCATAGCTCCAGAAAAAGACATTCCGAATGAAATTGAAATCCTACATCAATTATTTGAAGAAGGATTGGACTATTATCATTTCAGAAAACCTGAGAAGAATTACGAAGAGCATGAGGCTTATTTGAATCAGATAGATAAAAAGTATCATGATAGAATAGTTACTCATTATTTTCATGAACTCATTAATAAATTCAACCTAAAAGGAATTCATTTTCAAGAGCAAAAAAGAATTGATGCTTTAGAGAATGGAAGCGAATATTTTATTGGACTAGATATGATAGGAAAAACGATGAGTAGTTCTTTTCACGAACCTTCAGTCTTAGCGAATTGTGATATCGAATTTGATTATCATTTACTGAGTCCTGTTTTTTCATCCATTTCAAAGAAAGATTACGAAGGAAGAGGTTTTGATGTAAATCATATAGATAAAACGATTATAGGAATGGGAGGAATCAATACCGATACCATTGAAAAAACGTTAGCATTAGGTTTTCAAGGAATAGGAGTTTTAGGAGGAGTTTGGAATGCAGAAAATCCAGTTGAAAGTTTTAAAAATATCAAGCATCATTATGAAAAATTTACAAAATAGTCTTTTGATTAAAGTAAATAAAGTCAATTGAATTAGAAAAGTCATAGTCAAATCAAGTCATTAAAATCCACCACAAGAAGTGTTAAAAATGAAAAGCTGTTTGAACGGAGTGAGTTCTTTTCATTTAACTTAAAGGATGAGCTTTTATAAGCAAAGAGGAGGCAAGACTAGATTTTTTTGTTTCTTTTTTTATCAATGGAAAAAAGAAAGTATAGAAACATGAAACAAAAACAATACATACTAACCATTGCAGGTTTTGATCCATCAAGTGGAGCAGGATTGACTTCGGATATTAAAACTTTTGAAGCACATGGATTATATGGATTATCGGTATGTACAGCTGTTACAGTTCAAAATGATATTGATTTTAAAGACTGTGTTTGGATTGATAAAGAAACCATCATCAATCAAATAGAAACCTTATTTGAACGCTTTGAACTATCAGTAGTAAAAATAGGAATCATTCAATCTTGGAGTATCTTATTAGAAGTTATTCAAACACTAAAAAAATACAATTCATCCATAAACATAGTGTTGGATCCTGTTTTAAAAGCCAGTGCTGGGTTTGATTTTCATTCCGAAGAGGATATGGAGGTGTTTGAAAAAGTATTGCAACACTGTGATTTTATCACTCCCAATTATGAGGAAATTAATGGGTTGTTTCCTAATAAATCAATAGAAGAAACGATTGAGTTTCTTTCAGAAAGAACCAACATTTACTTAAAAGGTGGACATAGAGAAGATAAAAGGGGGTGGGATGAAGTATATTATTACCAACAGCTAGAGGGGAATTCAGAAATAAAATTAAAAGGAACAAACAATGGAGATTATAATATTAACATCAGAGAATTAAAAACTCACTTAGTGAGTAAGATAGTACAGCTGAATATTCCACCGAAAGCTATAACTGTTTTTGAAAAGCATGGAAGCGGTTGCGTGTTGTCTTCCGCTTTAGCGTCAAACATAGCCAAACAACTTCCTATTGAAGATGCATGTATAAATGCCAAATGGTACACAGAACAATTTTTAAACTCTAATAAAACGCTCTTAGGAGAGCACTCTTATAAGTAATTAAAGTATTTAAAAGTAAAGAGTTTGAGCAGAAATGATACCATAAAAAATAAGTATATGAAAAAAACAAGATCATTCGAAGATTTACTAGTTTGGCAAAAAGGACACCAGTTTGTGTTGGAAGTGTATAAGATGTCTAAGCAATTTCCAAAAGAAGAGTTGTATGGTTTAACATCACAATTTAGAAGAGCAGCAATATCAATAACAGCAAATAGTACAGAAGGCTATAAAAGAATTAACAATAAAGAAAAGTTACGGTTTTACAATATAGCACAAGCATCACTAGAAGAATGTCGTTACTTCTTAATTTTATCTAAAGATTTAGGATATATAAAAAGTATTACCAAAGAAAAAGAACTAATAGAGGAAGTACGTAAAATGTTGAATGCGTATTGTAGGAGTATCCTTAATAAATCTTAACTCCTTAATTCCTTAACTCCTATTAATACACTAATAACTAAAAAGAATGATAAGTAAACTACATTATATAACACAAGGAAAAACACCAGAAGAGCATTTAGAAAATATTCAAAGAGCCTGTGCTTCTGGAGCAGAATGGGTGCAACTTCGATTAAAGAATCTGGATCCGAAAACTATTTTAGAAACAGCTCAAAAGGCAAGAGAAATTACGAGTCATTTTCAAACGCGTTTAATTATAAACGACTACTATAAAGTAGCTAAAGAAATCAACGCAGATGGAGTTCATGTAGGAAAAACAGATATATGTCCGTTAAAAGCAAAAGCGTATTTAGGTGATTTATATATCGTAGGAGGAACAGCCAATACGTTGGAAGATTGTAAAAAACTCTTAGAAAAGGGAGTCGATTATATCGGTTTAGGCCCTTTTCAGTTTACTGAAACTAAAAAGAATTTAAGTCCAGTTTTAGGAGTTGTTGGTTATCAAGCAATCTTAGAAGAATTAAAAACAACCACTCCAATAATAGCCATTGGAGGAATCACTATAGAAGATGTATCTGAAATTATAAACACAGGAGTCTATGGAGTCGCTGTTTCAGGAACGATTACTCAGAATTTTAACTCGATTCCTGCATTCCACAAAATTTTAAAAGCACCAAGTACTAACGAACAAGTGTACAAAATAGGAGCACAATAAATCAGTAACAATGAATACCAACTTAACCATAGCCGATAAAACATTTACCTCACGATTATTTACAGGGACAGGAAAATTTAGCTCCTCACAATTAATGAAAGAAGCTTTGTTAGCTTCAGAAAGTGAACTGATAACAGTTGCTTTAAAAAGAGTAGATGTTCAAAACGAAGAAGATGATATTTTATCACATTTAAATCACACAAGAATCAATTTATTACCGAATACTTCAGGAGTTCGTACCGCAAAAGAAGCTGTTTTTGCAGCAGAATTGTCCAGAGAAGCATTAGAAACAAATTGGGTAAAATTAGAAATACATCCAGACCCAAGGTATTTATTGCCGGATCCTATAGAAACCTTAAAAGCAGCAGAAGCGTTAGTAAAAAAAGGATTTGTAGTAATGCCGTATATTCATGCAGATCCAGTTTTATGTAAACGATTAGAAGAAGTAGGAACCCAATGTGTAATGCCTTTAGGAGCACCTATTGGAAGTAATAAAGGATTGAAAACCTTAGAGTTTTTAGAAATCATTATAGAACAATCTACTATTCCAGTAGTGGTAGATGCTGGTATTGGAGCCCCTTCTCATGCAGCCTATGCTATGGAATTAGGAGCCGATGCTGTTTTGGTAAACACAGCTATTGCAGTATCACAAAATCCAGTAACTATGGCGCAAGCCTTTAAAATGGCTGTAGAAGCAGGAAGAATGGCCTATGAAGCAAAACTAGCTCCTGTAAGAAAACAAGCGGAAGCAAGTAGTCCGTTAACAAGTTTTTTAAATTAAAGCTGTTGGCTTTTAGTCATTAGCTTATTTTAAGTTAATACCATGTTAGTAAACAAACCAAGTAATATTCAGAAGCCAAGAGCCAAGAGTCAGGAGCTAAAACCCAATAGCTTTAAAGAAATATTCAACCAATACAATTGGGATGAAACTTTACAAAGCATATTCGATAAAACATCCGTTGATGTTGAAAGCGCTTTATCAAAGGATAAACTCGATTTAGAAGATTTCAAAGCGTTGATATCTCCTGTAGCAAAACCATTTTTAGAGCAAATGGCACAAAGAAGTCGTTTGTTGACTAAAAAGCGATTTGGAAATACCATACAAATGTATGCTCCGATGTATTTAAGTAACGAATGCCAAAATATATGTACGTATTGCGGATTCAGTTTTACAAACAAAATTCCGAGGAGAACCTTAACCGATGCAGAAATATTGAAAGAAGTTGCTTTTTTAAAAGCGAAAGGATACGATCATATTTTGTTAGTAACTGGAGAAGCCAATCAAACAGTGGGAGTTGATTATATTAAAAATGCGATTCAGCTCATTCGTTCTCAATTTTCAAATATTACGATTGAAGTACAACCGTTAGATCAAAATGAATATGAATTGTTAATCGAAAACGGATTGTACGCAGTGTTGGTATATCAAGAAACCTATCATCAAGAAGAATATAAAAAACACCATCCGAAGGGAAAAAAATCGAATTTTGAATACCGTTTAGAAACGCCTGACAGGTTAGGAAAAGCAGGAATTCATAAAATAGGTTTAGGCGCTTTATTTGGACTGGAAGATTGGCGAGCTGATAGCTTTTTTACCGCATTGCACTTAAAATATTTACAGAAGACCTATTGGAAAACGAAGTATTCTATTTCATTTCCAAGACTAAGACCATATTCAGGAGGATTAGAACCCAAGGTTGAAATGACGGATGCCGATTTGGTACAATTAATCTGTGCATTTAGGATGTTAGATGAAGACGTAGAGCTGTCAATGTCTACCCGAGAAAGCGAAGTTTTTCGAAATAATATTGTTAATTTAGGGGCAACCTCAATAAGCGCTGAGTCTAAAACAAACCCAGGAGGGTATAGTGTTGAACCACAATCGTTAGAGCAATTTGAAATCTCAGACGAACGAAGTACAGAAGCAATTGTACAGATGCTAAAAGGTCAGGGATTGGAAGTGGTTTGGAAAGATTGGGAGCAGTTTGGGTAGACTGGCTTTTAGCTGTTAGTGCTTGATTTTTGAGATAATGATTAAGATTAAAAAACAAATAAAAAAGCTATGAGAAATTATCGAAAGTTTGAAGTGTGGAAAAAATCACATGAGCTAGCATTAAAAGTGTATAAATTAACTAAAGGCTTTCCTAAAGAAGAAATATATGGAATAACCTCACAATTAAGAAGAGCTTCATTATCAGTCCCAACGAATATTGTTGAAGGAGTTAGTAGAAATACAGAAAAAGAATTTGCTTATTTTGTTAATATAGCATCAGGTTCATCAGCTGAGGTTGAGTATCTTCTAGAATTTGCAAGTGAATTGAATTATTTGTCGTACAAAGATCATGAAAACTTGAATAAAGAAATAGTTTCGGTAAGAAAAATGTTAAATGTCTTGTACAGAAAACTGAAAAAATAATATTAAAAGCCAAAAGCCAAAAGCCAAAAGCCAAAAGCCAAAAGCCAAAAGCCAAAAGCCAAAAGCCAAAAGCCAAAAGCCAACAACCAAATGCCAAATGCCAAATGCCAAAAGCCAAATGCTAACAAACGAAGAACAAAAACAATATAATCGTCATTTAATTCTCGATAAAATAGGGGAAGAAGGACAACTAAAACTAAAACAGGCCAAAGTATTGGTAATCGGTGCTGGTGGATTGGGGTGTCCTGTATTGCAATATTTAACGGCAGCAGGTGTAGGTACGATTGGAATTATAGATGATGATGTAGTAGATCAAAGTAATTTACAACGCCAAGTTTTATATACCATAGATGATATAGGAAAGTCTAAAGCAGAAACAGCTGCCCATCGTTTGTCAAGATTGAATCCTTTTGTTCAATTTCATGTGTATAAAGAAAAGTTAACTAATAAAAATGCAATCTCTTTATTTCAACAGTACAATGTAATTGTAGACGGGAGTGATAATTTTGCGACTCGTTATTTAACCAACGATGCAGCGGTACTCACTCAAAAACCGTTGATATATGGGGCTATTTTTAAGTTTGAAGGACAGGTAAGCGTGTTTAATTATCAGGGAAGTGCTACGTATCGATGTTTGTATCCAACGCCACCCAAACCAGAAGAATCCCCCAATTGTTCAGAAATAGGAGTACTAGGTGTCTTACCCGGAATTATAGGAAGCTTACAAGCCAATGAAACCATTAAAATCATTTGTGGAATAGGAGAGGTGTTAGCTGATAAATTATTGATGTATGATACCTTAAGCATGCGTCAAATGCTCTTGAAGTTTGAAAGAACCGATAAAGCTGAGGTAACGGAGTTAGATAACGATTATGAATTCTTTTGTGGAATTAAAACAGCGACCCACGAAATAACTTTGAAAGAACTACAAAACAATCTGACAACTTATAATTTATTGGATGTTCGGGAAGATTGGGAACGAGAGCAACATCACATAGGCGGACAGCATATTCCGTTAGGAGAGCTTGCCCAACGGTACAAAGAAATAGCAACAGACAAACCTGTAGTGGTTTATTGTAAATCAGGAGTACGTAGTCAACGAGCAATTGATTTTTTAGAGCAACAATTTGACAGCATTACTTTTCTAAATTTAAAAAAGGGACTGGGGTAGTAATTTACAAGAGCTTAAAAGCAGACTTTTCTTATTTCCAGCAGATAAACAATACTTAATTAAAAAATCTAAGAAAGGATGCTATGCAATCTTCGTCCCGTTTTTAACAGTACGTTCAGGAGTTAACAAAGTAACCTCTTTATCATCACCTAAGCCACCTAATACCAGACATTCGCTCATCATATTCGCAATTTGTTTTTTTGGAAAGTTTACCACAGCAACCACTTGCTTTCCTATCAAATCTTCAGGTTGATACAGTTTAGTAATCTGAGCTGAGGTTTTTTTTATTCCGTAATCACCAAAATCAACTTGCATTTTATAGGCAGGGTTTTTAACCTCTTTAAAAATTTCCGCAGAAATAATGGTGCCAATACGCATCTCTACTTTCGTAAAATCGTTCCAAGTGAGGGTGTTCTCTTCCATATGTCTGTAAATAATACCAGTTAGGTGTTTATTAGTTTTAAATTAATTGTTTAAAAATAAAATTTTATTAAGTGCCCATTATGGGCTTCCATAGTTTAGTTATTTTCTAGCAATCGTTTGGCAGCAGTAAATGGTGTGGTTTTTCCACTTTCTAGCTTTGCTACCTCCCGTTTTAAAAGTTCTTTAATTTTTGGGTTATTATAAAAGTTATTTTTCAATTGTTGATTAATGGTTTCTAACAACCAATAATTATTTTGTTCATTTCTTTTCTGTTGAAAATAACCTGATTTTTTCACTAAACTCATGTACTCTTCAATCATAGCATAGATAGCATCAATTCCTTGATGATGCAGCGCACTTGCTAATAAAACGTTGGGTTGCCAACCACTTTCCTTAGCAGGGTATAAGTGTAAAGCTCTATTGAACTCTACTTTTGCCAGTTTAGCATTTTTCTCATTACCGCTATCCGCTTTATTGATCACAATCGCATCAGCCATTTCAATAATTCCGCGTTTAATACCTTGTAATTCGTCACCAGCACCTGCCAATTTCAATAATAAAAAAAAGTCGGTCATAGAATGTACAGCAGTTTCCGACTGTCCCACACCCACCGTTTCAATAATAATAGTATCAAAACCAGCAGCTTCACATAAAATAATACTTTCACGTGTTTTTTGAGCAACACCACCCAACGAAGTTCCAGAAGGAGAAGGACGAATAAAAGCATTTGCATCGGTTACCAATTCCTCCATACGTGTTTTATCACCTAAAATACTTCCTTTGTTAATAGAGCTACTTGGGTCTACCGCCAAAACAGCTACTTTTTTACCTAAGGAAGTTAAATGTTTACCAAAAGCCTCAATAAATGTACTTTTTCCTACACCAGGAACACCCGTAATTCCAATTCTAACCGATTTATTGGCATGCGGTAAACAAGCTTCTAAAATTTCATTGGCTTGTTGTTGGTGTTTTGGATTAGTACTTTCCACTAAGGTAATAGCTCTACTTAAAAAAGGAATATTACCAGCAACTATTTGAGTAACAAATTCTTCGGTCGTGGTAGTTTTTCTTCTGTTGCGCTTTATTTTTTCTGCAGAGGATTTACTGGTGGTTTCAGGCTGGAAAACCCCGTCTTTTTCAGAGAGTGCAGATGTGTCTTTGTCGGTCATTATGTAGGTAAAACAAAATAATAACGTAAATTTAGAAATAAAAATGCAGGAAAATGCAACGCGGTGGGAAAAGTCTCGTATTTAGGGTAAGAAATCAAGAATGAAATCAACTAAACAGTTACATCAACCGGTAATAGATGCCTGTAAAAACAATGATGCAAAAGCACAAATGCAATTGTATGACTTGTATTGTGATGCTATGCATACAGTGGCGTTACGGTATGTAAAAGATTCGTTTATTGCGGAAGATGTAATGCAAGAAGCATTTGTAAAAGCATTTAAAAATATTGATTCATATAAAGAAGGAGTAGCGTTTGGTGCTTGGTTAAAAAGAATCGTTATCAACCAAAGTATTGATTATTTAAAGAAGAGAAAATTAGAACTGGTTTCTATTAACGAAGAAATTACCACAGTAGCAGATGATGATAATTGGAATGTAGCCGCCACGATATCGTATCAAGATATTGTAAACTGCATTCAGCAATTAAAAGAAAAATATAGAGTTGTGTTAACCCTGTTTTTATTAGAAGGGTATGATCACGGAGAAATCTCTCAGATATTAGGAATTTCGGAAGTGAGTTCGAGAACACATTTATTAAGAGGAAAAAGACAAGTGCAAGAACAATTAAAAGCAGTACATCATGTCTAAAGATATTAGAGAAATACTAAAAAACAATGTTGAAAACACAGAGAGGTTATCAACAAATCACAGACAGCGTTTTCAACAAAAGTTGCTAGATGAATTGCATGCAACACCCTCAACAAAAAAAACATATCAGTGGTTGTATATAGCAGCATCTATTGTGTTGTTGGTGAGTTTGGGAATTCAGTTATACCCAACAAATACTGTAGCCCCAATAATAACAGAGCTTCCAAAAGAAACTCAAAATCAAATTAGTTTAGGAGCCATTTCACCTGAATTAAAAACAGTAGAAGATTATTATGTAAACACCATAAATTACGAATTAAGCCAGTTAGAATTAACTGACGATAATAAAGAACTTTTTGATGGTTACTTAACTAAGTTAGGTGAATTAACCAAAGAATATAAATCGTTAACCAAAGAGCTCAATACAAAAGGAGTTAACGACGATACTATCAATGCATTGATTGGAAACCTGCAATTGCGTTTACAGCTGTTAAAACGTATGCAAAAACAATTACAAGAATTTAAAAATCCAACTCAAAATGACATTCAAACAATTTAACATCAGTGTTTTTTTACTGTTAGTAACTGGCGTTGTATCTGCACAGAAATACAACAAAAAGTTTAGTGAAAATTTTAAAACAAATAAAGACGTAGTAGTTACTATCAATGCATCTAATGCAGATGTAGAGGTAACTACATGGAACAAAAACGAGGTTTCAGTAGAAGCAGTTGTGGAAGTGGAAGGACTCGATAAAAAAGAAGCTCAAAAATATTTAGACAACTGGAAGTTTGAAGCTTTAGGGAATAAAAGCAAGGTACAAATTAATGCCAATAGAAATAGCTTTAGAATAGGAGGAGACAATATTGTATTCTTCAATTCATCAGACAATAATTACCCAAGAGTATTTCAATTTGACGGGAATGATGAGGTTGTGGTAATTCCAGAAGTAAGAATTCCGGAGATGCCTGAAATCCCAGAGATTCCTGAAATTAACATCCCAGAAATTAACTTTAAAGAAATCGTTACTGGTTTAGAAGACATCGAATTTGACTTTGATAAGTATGCAAAAGATGGAGGAAATTACTTCTTTCAATGGAAAGATGGGGTAAACGATATTACTATTAAGTCAAAAAAAGAGTGGGAAGAATTTAAGAAAACAGATAAGTATAAAGAGTTTAAAAAACATCAAGAAGAAAGAAAAAGAGAGATAAAAAAAGAATTAGAAAGCGTTAAGAAAGAGCGTCTCAATGAAAAAGAATTGAGAAAAGAAATGGCGAAAGCTAGAGCTGAAATTAGAAAAATAAATAGAGAAGAAATCAGAAAAGAACTTGCCAAAGCTAGAGAAGAAATGCACAAGGCAAGAGAAGAGATGAAAAAAGTTCGCATGAATTATTCTTACGCTTCTGACAGCAATAACCTTATGATTAATGGAAAAAAAGTAAAAATCACAAAGAAGATTACAATAAAAGTCCCAAAATCAGCAACCTTTGACTTGAATACACGTCACTGTAAAGTAAAACTTCCAAAAACCAAAGCTTCAGGAAAGGTTAGTTATGGAACCTTTAAAGCTGATGCACTTGACGGTGGAAAATTAAATATTTCATTTTCACCAGTAAACATAAATTCATTAAACGCTTGTACGTTGTTCTTAAATAATGTAACCGATGCTCAATTAGCATCGGTTACCAATACAACCGTAAACGCTAATTCGTCAGGATTGGTAGTAAACAATGTTTATAGTAATGTTGAAGTGAATAATAAGTTTGGAAACTTAACCATTACCAAAGTACACCCTAGCCATGATAATTTAAAAGTACTTTTAAGCTATTCAGATGCGGGAGTTGATTTAGCAGGAATAAACAAAAAATTCGATATTCAGAGTGGTAAGGTTAAGAAACGAAAAGATGGAAGTGTAGAATATAATGGAGAGTTTATTTTAATTTCAAACGATAAGAAAATTGAAATAGATGGTAAATACAGTCAGTTAAAAGTTAAAAATCAATAAGAAATACAAACAAAATTACTTTTTATTTCTACAAAATTGCTGCCAAATTCTTTTTCTATATTCTTTATAAAGTGCCTATATTAGCGATTGCAAATAGTCATTTTTACTATGGAATTATACAAAGAAAATCAACTTAAAATATATAACTCTTTAACCAAATCAAAAGAGCTTTTCAAACCAGTAACTGAAGGACGCGTAGGTATGTATGTATGTGGTCCTACAGTATATAGCAACGCCCATTTAGGAAACGTACGAACTTTTATGTTTTTTGATGTGGTGTATCGTTATTTATTACACCTTGGGTACAAGGTACGTTATGTGCGTAATATTACCGATGCTGGTCACTTAGAAAACGATGCAGATGAAGGAGAAGACAGAATTGCAAAGAAAGCACGACTAGAGGAAATTGAACCGATGGAGGTAGTGCAACGTTATACAGTTGATTTCCATAATGTATTAAACAACTACAACTTTTTACCACCAAGTATAGAGCCTACAGCAACAGGTCATATTGTAGAACAGATTGAAATGATTAAAGAAATCATGGAGAAAGGTTTTGCTTATGAAGTAAACGGTTCGGTGTATTTTGATGTATTAAAATATAACGAAACGGGTAACTACGGAATTCTTTCTGGTAGAAAATTTGAAGACGCTATTCATAACACACGAGCGTTAGACGGACAGTCAGACAAAAGAAATCCGCAAGACTTTGCACTTTGGAAAAAAGCAGATGAACGTCATATTATGCGTTGGCCTTCACCTTGGAGTGATGGTTTCCCAGGTTGGCATTTAGAATGTTCAGTAATGAGTACAAAGTACTTAGGTGAGCAATTTGATATTCACGGTGGAGGAATGGATTTAAAATTCCCGCATCATGAGTGTGAAATTGCACAATCGCAAACCTGTAGTGGTGTTAAACCAGTAAATTACTGGATGCATACCAACATGTTATTGTTGAACAGTCAAAAAATGGCAAAGTCAACAGGGAACTTTATTTTACCAAATGAAATTTTAACGGGAGAAAATAACATTTTAGGAAAACCGTTTTCTGCAAGTGTCGTTCGTTTTTTCAATATGCAAGCGAACTATAGAAGCATTTTAGACTTTTCTGGAGAAGCGTTAGAAGCTGCTGAAAAAGGGCATGCAAAGTTGATGGAAGCTGTAGATTTCTTGGATAAAATAGAAGCAGGTAGTTCTTCTTCATTTGATGTTGAAAAATGGAGACAAGATTGCTACGATGCCATGAATGATGATTTTAATACACCAATTTTAATAGCACATTTATTTGAAGCAGTAAAAGTTATCAATCAAATAAAAGAAGGAAAAGCAAGTTTAACTACCGATGACTTAGAAGTGTTTAAAAATACAATCAATGCGTTTGTTTTTGATGTATTAGGACTAATGAATGAAACTTCAGAAGGAAATAATTCAGACAAACTAAGTGGTGTAGTTGAAATGTTAATTAGCATGCGTAAAGAAGCACGTGAAAATAAAGATTGGGCATTGTCTGATGAAATTCGTGATAGATTACTGGAGTTAGGGATTCAATTAAAAGACGGTAGAGAAGGAACAACATTTACAGTTAACTAATTGAAAAAAATACTAACATATCCGTTTATATTACTAGTTCGATTTTATCAAACAGCCATATCTCCGTTTACACCAGCAACATGTAGGTATTCACCAACCTGTTCAAGCTACACAATTGAAGCGTTGCAAAAACACGGATTATTGTACGGTGGTTGGTTGGCATTGAAAAGAATTTTTAATTGTCACCCTTGGGGAGGAAGCGGTTACGATCCTGTTCCAGAGAAAAAAGAAAAATAATAATTGTCATTGAGAAGTTTACAACGAAGTAATCTTATGAGATAGCTTCATTTTAACTTGTCTTAATTGACAGCCGAAAGGTTCGCAATGACACAAAAACCAAATTAAAGTAGATGAATTTTTTATCCATAGTATGGGATTGGAACCCAGAAATAATAAACTTAGGAGGTTTTGGTATTCGTTGGTACAGTTTAATGTTTGTAGCAGCGTTTATTTTAGGACTTCAATTAATGAAAAAGATATATATCAACGATAACATTGCTGTTGAAAAACTAGATCCGTTATTTATGTACGTATTCGTTTCTATGTTGATAGGAATGCGTTTAGGAGACGTTTTTTTTTACAGTTGGGATTATTATCAAAATCATTTACTAGAAATCATATTACCATTTAAAAAGCAAGAAGGAGCTTCGGCTTTATTCGGATTGTTAGATGGATGGAAATTTACCGGGTTTACAGGGTTCGCAAGTCATGGAGCAGCAATAGCAATTCCAATAGCCATGTACTTTTACGCTAAGAAACACTTACAAAAACCATGGTTGTTTATTCTAGATAGATTAGGAATTATGGTAGCCTTAGCAGGATTTTTCATCCGTTTCGGAAACTTCTTTAATTCTGAAATTTACGGAAAACCAACAGGAAGCAGCTTTGGAGTCATCTTTAAAAGAGCAGGAGAGACGGTACCGCGTCACCCAACCCAATTATACGAAGCATTTAGTTATTTAGTACTATTCTTTGCTTTGTGGTATTTCTATTGGAAAACAGACAAGAAAAATCAAACAGGCTTTTTATTCGGACTGTTTATGGTGGTATTATGGTCGTTACGTTTTGTAATAGAATTCTTAAAAGAAGCACAAGTAGAAGGAAGAGAAGATTGGGTGTTCAATACATTGAACACAGGTCAGGTGTTGAGTATTCCGCTAGTGTTGATCGGTTTTTGGTTAATGTTTAGAAAACCTAAAGCAACTGCATAAAAACAATAAAAAAACTCCAAGGATACCCTTGGAGTTTTTTATTATTCAAAAGTTACCGTTTTACTCTTTAGAAAACTTTTCAGCTAGCAAATCCCACAGTTGAGAATAGCCATTGTCATAACCCAACGCCCAAATACCGACACCGCTTATTTTATTGCGTTTTATCCAGTCGTATTTCAAAGCAAGAGATTGTACGTCTTCAAAAAATAGTTGTCTATATTCATGGTTGCTGTCTTTGATAATTAGATAGCTAGAAGCGCTTTTAGGATCAAACTTAACGGGAATTTGTAAAGAATCAATATACATATCTCGTATGGTATAATAACGAGGATGCGATTTGAACTTCGTTACTTTAGCGCCCATTTCAGGTTTTTTAGTGTACCATTCAGCACCGTAATAAGGAAGTCCCGCAATTAATTTATCTAGAGACACTCCCTTGTTTTTATAATAAGTAACGGAGGCTTCTAAACCATTCCCGAATTTTTTACTGTATTTAAAAGGAGTTACAGGACCAGTAGTTTTACTAAAACTTCCGTAGTAATCGTACCCCATTAGCGTGTAAAAATCGATATGCGGATTGATAGCAGGAATATCAAACACATCATTCCAGTCAATAGCATACAAACACAAAGAGACGCTATAATTAGGATTCTTTTCTTTTAACTTTTTAGAAACCTTAATGATAAATTGTGTAAGTTGACTTCTATCTTCTTTTGCAACACCTTCAAAATCGATATTAATTCCGTCAGCATTTCTTAAGGCAAGTAACTCAGCTAGGTTCTCTATAAGTGTTGTTTGCGCTTTTGAATTATTTAAAAAAACAGCATTGTTTTCGCTTCCAAAGTTAGTAACAGACAAAAAGACTTTACAACCTTTTGTTTGAGCACTGTCGATTAACGAAGTAGTTTTCCACTGGTGTATACTTTTGTAGTTACCGGTTTTAGGTTCAAGAGCATAAGAAAAGTATGAAATTCCCCAAAGCATAGAAAAATTATAACTTTTATAAGAAGAACCGTTGGAATATACATGCCATCCAAATGTACGGTAATTAGGATGTACGTTTCCTTTTTTATGAGTTATAGGTTTGTAAGAAATGTTGTTTAAACTGTCCCATTGCTGTTCGGTAGTAAAATTTAAACCGCCATAGGTTTTTTCATGTAAGTGACGCTGACTTATAAACTGTTTGACATCTGCAATGTTTACTGAGTCTTTGTGCTCTACAGGTTTTGGGTTGTTAGTTTGTGCTTCCTTGTTTTTAGAGTTTGAACACGAAGTAATGAAGGCAATTAAAAATAAATGAGTAAGGAGTAACGAAGTTTGCTTATTCGGGGGGTGTTTCATGTTAATAAAAAGATAGGTTAGTAAATAATAATAGCTTCTAAAATTCTAAGAATTACTAAAATACAATAAGTTTTGTAAAACTGTTTCTTGGTAGAAAGCTACATCTATAGAAAACAAAAAACTCCAAGCGAAAAGCTTGGAGTTTTTTTATTGTATAAAGTCAGGAATTTTATCCTTTAATTTTTGCTAACTCTTGTTTTTTAGCATCAATTTCGTTTTCAATTTTTAATAAGCGATTTTCAATTTTGTTGATAATAGCTTGTTTTCTTTCTATACTCTCTTTAGAAGTAGAAGCATCTTTCTTAGCCTCTTCTAATTTAGATTTCATTTTAGCTAAACCTTCTTTACCACTAATTAAAATTTCTTCGTTAATGCTAATATCATCTTCAAGATCACTTATTAAGGTGTTTTTCTCTTTACTAATGTTTTGTTCCTTAGCCTTAATTTGGTTGCTTAATTGTTTTAGTTTTTCTTCCTCTAAACGTAAAGCCTCTTGTTCTTTTAAATAAGCAAGCTCTCTAGCTTTTCTTTCTTCGTCTAACTTCTTACGAGCCTCTTCAAGCTTTTGTTTTTGTAAAAGAACCTCTTTCTGCTCATCACTTATATTATCTTCATATACCACAAGACCAGTGCTTGCAGTAGTCGCTTTAGCTTCCTCTTTTACCTCTGCTTCCTTAGTTTCTTCTTTTTTAAGTTTTCTAGCTAATTTTCTTTCAAGAGACGCTAAATCTTTCTTGTGTAAATCAATTTGACTGTTTAGTTTGCTTAGTCTTTGTTGCATGTTAGCAACAATTTTTTCTTTTCTTTCTACTTCTTGTTTTGTAGCTTTTTTACTTGTTTTAAAACGCTCTAAATTTCCTTTTACACGTTTTAAAGCACTAACTCCACTCACTAAAATTTCTTCATTAGCGCTAATTTGATCTTTCTTGTTTTTTACCTGAGCTTTTAAAGCTTTAATGTCATCTTGAGCATTTACTTGTTGGCAAGTAAACGTTATGAAAAAAGTTAAAGTGACTAAGAATCTTAGTGTTTTCATTGTAATTTTATGGTATTAAGTTTTTGTTTTTTCGGGGCGCAAAAGTATGGCTAAATGCGAAAAAAAAATAACTTTTTAACATGTTTTTTACTGTGTTTTTCAAGAAACTAAAAACATAATGCTTTGACTCACATGAAATTTGATGTGAATAAATAGCTTAATAAGAGTTATTCGTGATGATAAGGCTCGTTACGAAGAATAGTAAACCCACGATAAATTTGCTCCACAATAAATAAACGAATCATTTGGTGAGAAAAGGTCATTTTTGATAAGGATAACTTTCCTTGCGCTTTTTGATATACAGCCTCAGAAAAACCATACGGACCTCCAATTACCAATACTAGTTGCTTAATACCAGAGTTCATTTTCTTTTGTAAGTATTGTGAAAACTCTACGGAAGTATGTTGCTTTCCTTTATCGTCTAATAAAACTAGTTGGTCGGTAGGTTGTAATTTAGACAGAATTAACTCGCCTTCTTTTTCTTTTTGTTGCGCCTCGCTTAGGTTTTTAACGTTTTTAATATCTGGAATAATCTCCAACTCAAACTTTACGTAATGTTTTAAGCGGTTTTGGTATTCGTCAATTAATTGCTGTAACTGCTTATTGTCAGTTTTACCTATGGCGAGTAGTTTTATTTTCATATGGCAAAATTACGAATGTTTTATAAACTCTTAAAGTTAGTGTAGGTTCGACTCCTGTTTTGATATTTTGCTATCGTGTATAATTTGGCAAAAGGTTAATATTCCAAAATATATTTGTCTTAATATTAATTAAATTTTTTATAATATGAGAGATTCAAATCATGAGGCTGATATTAGTAACTCAAACTCAGGAACAAGTGGAACAAACACTACTTATCAAAATAATCTTGATAACAGAGCAGATCAATTAAACCCCAATAACTCTAAATAGAAATTGGATTGTTTATCATTACTAATTCTAATAAGCTATTTACTATATATTTGTAAGTAGCTTATTTTTTATATGTATACATGTTTGGTGGAATTATAGAAGAAATTTATAAACAGCTTTTAGGTGAAAAAGAAGAAGAACTTTTACTATTAATACCTCTAATACCTCGGGTATTAATAATTGTGCTTTTTGATGGCGATTATAAAAAGGCAGAAGAAAAGTTTGAAGAGATGGAAAAAGCATCTTTAAATGATGAAGAAATAATACATGGTTTCTTACAACAGTTTCCTGTTTTGGAGTTGTTTAAAGAGGTTTTTGAGGTTATAAAGAAAAGCTATAACATATCTGATTTTGTTCATCAACTTAGTAAAAATGAAGAAAAAATAATCTCTTTATTTGAAAGAGTACCAAAAGAACAGTTTTTAAAATTGGCTAAGCTCTATAGTGAAAATAGAGTAATAATTGAATCTCATATTACTGATTTTTTTGGTTTAGATATAGTTGAGAAAGAAGAAGTTGTAAAAATATTTTTTAAGACAACTAAACAAGAAATAGCCGATGAATTTAATGTTAATAAAAGAACATTTAATAAATGGTTAAAAGAACTTTTTGGGAATAGATTTGATAATCGGAGAATAATTTATATTCACGAATATATAGAGATTTTCAACACTTTTATTGATGATGGTAAAGAATATTTAGAGTTGAGTGATTTTAATAAAATTAAAAAAAGGTTAGATAAAGGTACGAGTTTTGATAAAAAAAGAATTGCATATTTGACAAATGAAGGTACTAGTAAAGACAGTAGTACTTTACTTAAAATACAAAGAGAAAATCTTGGGGCTATTGAGTTTTACAAAAGAATGGATAAGTTCCCTTATAGTTTAACTAAAAAAATTGTAGAAAAGTTAGGAGATGAATTAGACTTTTGATGTTTATTAACAATCCTCGTGTAACAAATAATTACTAGGTTAAAGGTATTGTTTTTCGGTTTAGAGCATATGTTAGTAATTCCGAGTGGATTCGGACGTAGTCGAATCTGCCGTAATTGTGGTTATGTATTGCTGTTTACATTATTTTATTCAGGGTCTTTAATATATTCAACCTCTTTATTGCCGGTAGCCAATATCATTCTATTTGAGTTCAAATATTTTAATTCAGAAGTCCAGTTATTGTATAAGCTTGTAAATTTTAATTTGAATCCTTCATCATATTTGATGATATCAACAAAAGGATGATCATCAATTATTAAATATTCGTTTTCATTTTCGGTTCGTTCCATTTCGGTTAGGTTTCCCTGTCCTTTTTCAAACCAGTAATGATAAATGGTTTTTGAGTCCGAATTTTTTATTTTCCACTTTCCGTTCAAATAAGATTTCACTTCTTGTTTCGATTCACAGTATTTTAAGTGTTGTCCGAGTAAAGTTAAAGGAGAAAGGTTAGCATTAAAAACAGTGTTTTTATCATTTTCAGTGTTTCGTGGTATTTTGTATCAGTTAAGTAGTGCGTTATAGGTAACTAAACTAGCAATTAATTTTATACAGTCTTGTGGGCCAGATTTTTCTTTCTTTTTAATATTCTAATCAGACTTGGAATTAGAGAAATGATAGCACTTGTTCCTATAATAAGCTCATATTTTACTTCATTCCAATGTAATTTCCTAATGCCATTTTCACAAGCTGTACATTCTATAACTTTAATGTTAGCATCTATTGCTGAAATAGCAATTAATAAAATCCCAAAAAGTATTAGGTAAATAATTACGTTTTTTATGATATGAATGGTTTCTTGATTCATATTCTCAAGAGTCAAAATCAGAAGTCCAATTCCAAATGTTAGGAAATAAAGTTTGTTAGAGAAAACAAAAAAGTTTTTACCAATGAATTGTATGGTATCAGAAGTTGACCATATAAAAATATTCTGAATTAAGTCACGAAAAAAAGACTCAGAATGGTATGCTATCCCAATTCCGACTATAAATGCTAAAATTCCAAATACTATCTTTTTTATCAATTTTGAGTAAGTTTTTCTACTTGTTTACAATGTTTTTGTATAAGATTAGGTGCATGTTTTTAAACACCCAATTTAACAAATACAAACCAAATAGAAAATCAGCGAGGATTTTCAGTAGGGAAATCAGAAGCTAACAAACAAGCTTTTGTTATTAATAAAAAGTGTTTTACTGTATAAAATGAACTATAAAACTACTTTGAGGTAAATTTGCAAAACTTACTTTTTTATCTCAGCCTTTTGTTTAAGGCTTGTTATTATTACATCATACTTGTCGGAATTAAGGCATTCCCGTTTTTAAATTCACTATCGACAAGATGGATATTTTCCATATTCTTAAACCGATTCTTCGAAATATGCTCAAATACAATTATTTGGAATTCACTATTATTATTGTTTCTTTCTTGAATAAATTTATCTAATAATTTAAAAGCTTGAGTTATTTTGTAATCATCACTATGGTCTTCATCTAATTTTCTTAAACCATCATCTCCGTAATAAGGTCTACTTGGTTGGTCAATAACTAAAAAAGGAGCTACATAAGGAGATTCATTTTTAAAAATTATTTCGTGCATTGCTAATGAGAAAAATAAATGTAAAAACATATGATTAGAACTACTTCCAACATTTTCATAAAACGTTGTTTTCGGTTTTCTTAATAATAAAGCTTTGTTTTTATAATCAAAAACTGGTAAGAAATCTTTATAGTTTTCCATTGCCTTATCAACGGTTATCATATATTCTCTTATAATTTCTTCTATGAGTTTTATTGTTAACTCTCTTTTTGTCTCTGTGTTAGTAATTACTATTGATTTTAATTCTTCTTCTATTTTTTGTATTTCTTCTTTTACTGAAGTAGATGGAGATGTGTCTGATTTTGAATATAAGCTTATCTTGGCTTTAACTTCACCAATAAACATATATTTTTTCTTCTCATTTTCGAAAATTTTATTCTCTTTGGGTAAGGATTCTAATTTATCTTCTAAAGAAGACAATTGTGAATTTAATTGAGATATTTCGTCTAAAACCTGTTTGTCAATTGGAGTTTTTGTTTTTCTAGCATCTTTTATTTCATTTAACTCGGTTGATAATTGTGAAATAAGAATTTTGAAATTATTTGTCTTAATTATTTTGTCTGCTTCTCTCTGAATAAAAGAAATTGGTTTTAAACTGTCTTCAACATCTATTAGGTTCTTTTTGAAAATAGAATATTCATTAGTAAAATCTTTTAAATTTTTGATTTTCCTCTTAACAATATTTCTTTCTTTTTCTAATTTTGCTCTTTCAATACCTGTTCCAGTTTCTATTACAGCCCCATTTACAACTTCATTTAATTCACCTATTGCTTCTTTTTCAATTGTGTCAGGGTTTATTAAAGAAAATTCTTTAGCCTTTTTAATTAATGCTTTTTGTTCTCGTTCAAAATATTCTGATTTTTTAGATATTTCAGATTCTTTACGCTTTAGTTTTGTTAGTTTCTTTTCTAATTCTACTTTTTTTTCTTTTTTTAGTATGTTTTCTATTTTTTCTATACCAGTTGCGATATCAAAAATTCGAGGTAATGCATCTCTATATCTCGATTCATTTTGCTTATCAAAAAATGTTCCTCGCGAGTTAGTAATAAGGTCTTGAGAAATAGTATTAAACATCAAAAAATATCGTAAAGAAATCTTAGAACCAACTTTAATATTATTACTACCATAACCAGTAGGGAATGATACTGTTTTGTCTATACTAAATTCCGTCTCTATTAGTGATTTTATATTTTCCTCAGTATTGTTTGATTCTGGAATTGTTATTGGAACTTCACCTGTAGATGAAAAATAATACTCACTTGAAACATTCCCTTCAAATAAAGATTTTCTTCCAATGGTGTATTTTTTATCATTTATGTTTAATTTTAAACCATACCAAGAAACATTTTCATTTATAATACTTTCAGAAATTGTTGATTTACTAGAAAAAAAACAATAGTCTATTATTTCTAAAATAGCCGTTTTTCCAGTATTACTATCTCCTGTGATTACATTAACCTTGTTCGGTTTAAACTCTAATTCTCTTTTTTTTCCATTCTTAAGCCAAAGAATTATTCTTTCAATATTATATTTCATAGTTCAATTCTAAGATTTAAGTAAAGTTTTTCAGTGTTTTCATTTAGTAATTTTGATACATTTTGGGAGGCTGAATTTATTTTACCAGCTCTTTTCCCCATAGTTTTTTCAAACTTAAATGGTTGATGGTTTATTAAATTACCATTTTTAATTGCAATGTTATTAGTCTCAATTAAAAGTTGTATTGCATTTAGTGAATTAGCTAACGTATCATAATACCTTTTGTTAAAATTTGAAAATAAAGGAGTTTTTTCAGATATTAATTTTTCAATACTTTTAATTTCTGTTGTTTTTCTTGCTAGATGTGCTGTTAAGGCTTTACTTGTAAATAAAGGCATAATAAGTAGAGCTTTAGATAAAGAGAGCTCTTTAGATAAAGATAAAACAGAGGTTATGGCTATTGATGTAATTCCAATATTGTTGTAATTTTCTAAATTCATTTTTTATGTTTTTTCCAATCCTTTTTCCATCCAATTTTTGGAATATCTGATAAATAATAAAATTCTCCATTACTTAATTCTGTGCCTAATTCTTGTCCATCAATTCTAAGATTTTCTTCTCTTAAGTGATTTATTATATCCAAACTTGAATCATTATTAAAACCTGATTTATTAGTTAATGCTCTAAATTTGTTAGACCATTTTAATATAGCTTCATTTCTATAGTTATCAATCTCTTCTATTGTTATTTCACCTTCTGTATACCATTTAGCTATGTTGTTTTCTAGTTTAAGTTTAAAACGTGTAAATTGAGCCATTAAATCTATATCGTCAATTTTAATATCGTTAATTTCTACTAGCTGTTTAATGAATGTCTGGCTCTCTAGTTTATCAGGTAAATCAATAGTTAGAGGTACAATTTGAAGGCGTTCCGTTCGAGTATTATTAAAGTATTTTCTGTATTTTCTCTGAAAATCTTCAAAACTGATTTGAATTTTATTACCAGTTTTAATTTCTATAAAATTATCTTCTCTTATTCTTGAATCAATTTTTGCGAAAACATCATCAATTTTATTTTTTGGAATTAACTTTGTTTCTATTGCGTCTTTACAGTTTTGAAGTATTTCATCTTCTCCTAGTTCAAAAGTGATTTTTGATATATAATGATTAAGAACATTTTTATCTAAAAGTAAAAATTCGTTAATGTAATTTTTTATTGTGTCATTCTCTGAGTTTTCCTCAAATTCCTTGATGTTTTTGATAAAATGATCAATAGAAATTGTCTTGTTTTTTAGTTGCTCTATATTATCAATAATTTGATTTTTAGAGCTGTGGTTTTTATTACTCCACATTACAAAATGAGATTTATGAACAAATTCCAATTGTGACTTTATTTCTTTTCTGTTGTCATTTTCATCACTTATTACTTTCGCCCAATTATATAGAGTTTTCCATAAATCAGTGTCAGAGGCAGTCATATTTTTTATGTCACCCTGCTTGTTTTTTTGTATAGAGTGCTTAACTTGATAAAAAATATTAATATCATTTTCTAGTTCAGTGTGGACATCATCTTTTACCTCTAAACCAACAGATTCACCTTTATTAAGGGTTAATAACTTCCACAAGAAAAAGTAGTATTGAAAATCGAATCCAATTGATTTTGTTTCGGCTCCTGTTTTCTCAATATGTGTTTTATTACTCATTAAGTTTCTTGTTTTTTTAATTTAGCCCTAACATGCAAAAAGGGACTAACTTTTCGGATTAACACAGAACCGAATTTTTATATTTTGTTTTTAATTTATTCATTTTAAAAGCCAAATTCAAAATTTGAAGATCTTAGTAAATAGAGAGGGATCTTTTGGTTAAGCACCTAATTAGCTACTTTTTATACATATTGTTGTGCATAGTTTTCATTAACTTTATCTATTTGACAATTAATAATTTCTAAATCATTATTAATTATAATTATCATTGAAAGAGGTACATTAATTGATGCTGATGCCCACATTACCCATTTATTCCAGTTAGAATCTTCTATTGAAAAAGAATGTTCTTCATTCAAATAATAATATTCGTGTTTATCTACAAAAAAATCAATCTCCGCTTCAACTTCAAATTTAACATCAATAATGAATTGATTGTTATTTAACTTTTTCACTGATTCTATTTCTACTTTGTAGTCTTCAGATATACTTCTCACAGTTGGCTCGCTATAGTTTTTAGGGACATCTACATCATACATATGCAATTCTGATCCAACGAAGTTTTCAAATAAGTATTTACTTGTGATTTGTGTTAAATCTAAATCGTAAAATTCACCTGCTTTTAATTTCTCTTCAAAAATTGTTGCTTGTTCAAAGAAAAGTTTCCCTTGTTTATCATTATATTCACTTAGACTTGGGTAGATAACAACTGATTTAGTAGAAAATTCACGTTCTTCTAATTCCTTTAATAATTCTTTATGCGGAATTCGAGTATTGTTTTCGGAAAAATCCTTGTGATTATTTGTTATAAAAACTAATTCAGGAAATGCTACAGCAAGTTCTTCGTCTGTGAGCAAGTTCTTTATGTTTTCCCAAATTAGATTATCTCTATATCCTTTTTCATTAGCATTAAAAGGCTTAGTTTTTTTTATTGCTTTTTTAGCAATAAACTTGTGGCTAACTTTCGGATATGGCAGAATTTGAATTTTATTATCTCTAATTATTTTATCAAGATGTATAGCGTATTTTTCAATTGCATCATTTATATTTTGATCTATTAATATTTCACCAATATTTTGTTTAGATAATTTGTTAAACTTATTAAGTTCAGTTTTAATATCGGTTTTAGATTTCTTTAATCTTTGAGAATATTTATTTTTAATTTCATCAATTACAACTTCTGGAATGTATATTTCAATACTTCCGTTTTTAGCACTTTCAAAAAGAATCGTAAAGTTTGTAGATTCCATCCAAAAATCAGCTATTATTATGTTTGAATCAAGTACTATTTTCATTTTGTGTAATTATGCACAACTAGTTTTATGTCAAACGTTACTTCTTTTATCCCGATAAAAGCATGTGATATCATAAAGCTTAGCAATTTTCATACGCTACCAAATATAATAAAACCAATACTTTACTTGAAATAAAGTTATTAACGAGTTATCGCTATTAGTTAATTAATTATACAATCCCTGCGAACCTAACACAAAGCATGCACACATTCTTACGGAATCCCATAAGTCAAACTATTTAAGTAATAAAAGTAGTTTTAGGTGTCATTAACGATTTCAGATGTAGTAGTCAAGGTCGCTGATATCACGGCATGCTCCGCAGACACTACGGCACGGGTCGCAGATATCACGACATGCTCCGCAGACACCACGGCATGGGTCGCTAATATCACGGCGTGCTCCGCAGACACCACGGCATAGGTCGCTGATATCACGGCATGCTCCGCAGACACTACGGCACGGGTCGCTAATATCACGGCATGCTCTGAAGACACTACGGCACAGACCTTTTTATCAAAGGCAACTGCCGTAACATTGTAAGAGCTTTACATAGAGATAAGTCACTAATTACCAAGAGCTAATCGCTAAGAGCTAACAACTAAGCACTAACAACTAATAACTAAAGACTAAAAAACTACCTGTACGGAGGTCCTGCAACCCAACCCACAATAGACTTACGAACCCCTTTAGTAATAGGAGTTACACGATGCATCATAAAAGAAGGAAAAACAATGATGGTCCCTTTCTCTCTAGGAGCACTTACAATTTTTTGATTCAGCATAAACTGTAAATCACCACCCTCATACTCATCAGAATCAGATAACTGCATGGAAATACTCAGTTTTCTATCAGAAATTTCACCCGCACCAAAATCCAAATGCCAATCAAAAAAATCACCCTCAGTATAGCTAGCTAATTGCAAATTGTTATGAAACCCCAACAAGTCAAACCAATACCGTTCGTTATTACACTGAATAGCCAACCCTGCCAATCGGTTGTAAATCCATTCATTTTCAGGCGTATTTTCAATAAACATCACATCGCTTTTTCTAAGCTCATCATCATAAGTATCAGATCCGCTAAGCGTAGCCTTAATTTTTTGATTCTCATTCCATAAATTCAAAATTCTATCCGTTTCATGCGGAAGAAATAAACCGTTGTAGTGTACAAACTCAGCAAAATTATGTTTTAACGGAAGACCAAAAGGATAGTTTATAGCCATGATATAAGAGTAGTTAAAGGTTGAAAGAAGATTTCTTATTCTTTACAACACGTAAGTTTTAAAATTCAGTTAGTTTTTAGAAAGCAAAATATAAAAAACAAACAAGAAGAAGTAAAAAACAGTCGTAAAAGCAAGAAAATAAATCAAGAGTGTCAAATCTGTAGGTGCCTTTAGAGACCAAAAATAGAAAACTATCAGTTCGAGTGATTTTGAAGTACGAAAATCGTACATAGACTTCGCTCAGTAGAACTATCGAGAACTAACTTAAACAATATAACTCTTTTTCTCAAGAATAATGCAGTCAAAGCTTTGAAATTCAGTTGTTTTTTAATGAAAAAACAAAGCAAAGTTTGACAAATGGTTTTCAGTGAAAACTGAAAAATTCCTAAGAAAAAGTGTCTTTTCTTTTGATTCTTTTCTTTGGACAAGCAAAGAAAACGAATAGATTAAACCAGTTGATGCCTTTAGAGACCAAAAATAGGAAACTATCAGTTCGAGTGATTTTGAAGTACGAAAATCGTACATCGACCTCGCTCAATAGAACTATCGAGAACAAATCTAAACACTACAACTCTTATTCTCGATACAAACTTCACTCATTTCACTCGTAAAATTCACTCGAATTGACAGAATTTTCTCAAAATGTACGATGTAAAAAGTGTAAGATAATACGCTAAACAAATACCATACACACAAAGTAGTAGAAAATGAAAAACAACCTGTAATAGGTTTAGAATTTTGTTAGTAAAGAAACCGTAAAAATTACACAACAATAAGCAGAGAACTCAAAACAGAGAACTAAAAATAATTGTATTTTTACCTCAACAATTCAATACTATGATTTCACAAGAACAATTTAATAAAGAGTTAGATTTAATTATAGCCAATGCTATTAGAGAAGATATAGGAGATGGAGACCATACCTCATTATCATGCATACCTGCCGAGGCAACAGGAAAAGCAAAACTATTAGTAAAAGACGAAGGAATAATAGCTGGAGTAGAATTTGCCAAAATGGTGTTTAACTATGTAGATGCCGATTTAAAAGTAGAAACGTTGATTAATGATGGCTCACCCGTAAAGTACGGAGATATTGTTTTTTATGTATCAGGAAAATCACAATCCATATTAATGGCAGAACGTTTGGTACTAAATGCCATGCAACGTATGAGTGCTATTGCCACCAAAACTAAGTTTTTTGCCAATTTATTAGAAGGAACCAAAACCAAGGTGTTAGATACCCGTAAAACCACACCAGGAATTCGTGCTTTAGAAAAATGGGCGGTAAAAATAGGAGGCGGAGAAAACCACCGATTTGCTTTATACGATATGGTAATGATTAAAGACAATCACATCGATTTTGCTGGCGGAATTACACAAGCCATTACCAAAACCAAAAAGTACCTAGCAGAAAAAGGATTGGATATTAAAATAATTGTAGAAGCACGTAGCCTAGAAGAAATAGAAGAAATTTTACAAAACGAAGGAGTGTACAGAATTTTGATAGACAACTTTAACTATGAAGATACCCGTAAGGCGGTAGCTATGATAGGCGAGCAATGCTTAACAGAATCTTCTGGAGGAATCAATGAAAAAACCATTAGAGAATATGCAGAATGTGGGGTTGATTTTATTTCGTCTGGAGCCTTAACACATTCAGTATACAATATGGATTTAAGCTTAAAAGCGGTCGATTAATATAACCTAATACATCATGAAAAAACAACTATTACTCATAGCAACGCTAGTAGTAGCGATGTCGTGTAAAACAGAGCAAACTAAAAAAGAAACCACTTCAAACATGGTAGAAAATCCATTATTAGTAAAAAGTTCTTTAGACTTTGGAGCACCAGATTTTACTAAAATAAAGAACGAACACTTTATGCCTGCAATTTTAAAAGGTATGGAAGTTCAAAATGAAGAAATAGCTAAAATTATAGCAAATACAGAAGCGCCAACATTTGAAAATACCATTGTTGCACTTGAAGAAAGTAGCAAAACGTTAGACAATGCTACGGCTGTTTTTTATGCATTAGCAGGAGCACATACAAACGATACGATTAAAGACAATCAAAAAGAATTAGCACCTAAGTTTTCTAAACACAACGATGAAATTTTATTAAACACTAAGTTGTTTGAAAAAATAAAAGCGGTACACGATAATTTAGAGAATCTAGAATTGGATGCGGAGTCTAAACACTTGGTAAAAGAACAATATAAAAAGTTTGTAAAAGCAGGAGCTAACTTATCTGAAGAAAAGAAAAACGAGTTAAAAGAAATCAATGCAGAATTAGCAAGTTTATCTAACGACTTCGGAAAAAAGTTACTAGACGCGAGTAAAAAAGGAGGGGTAACCGTTACCGATAAAGAACAGTTAAAAGGACTTTCAGAAGAAACAATTAAAGGTTTAGAAAAAGACGGTAAGTACGAAATCCAACTGATTAATACCACACAACAACCTTTATTACAAACTTTAGAAAACAGAGAAGTTCGTAAACAATTGTTCGAAAAATCTATTCACAGAACAGATGCAGGTGAGTATAACACAAGCGACTTGGTAAAGAAAATGGCATCGTTACGTGCTAAAAAAGCGCAAATCTTAGGTTTTGACAACTTTGCAAGCTGGAGTTTACAAGGAACAATGGCAGCTACACCAGATAAAGTTTTTGAAATGTTCAACGGATTAATTCCGGGGTCGTTAGCAAAAGTAGCTGCTGAAACGAAAGAAATTCAAGCAGAAATCAACAAAGAAGGAAACGATTTTACTTTAGCACCATACGATTGGAATCATTTTGCTGAAAAAGTACGTAAGTCTAAATATAACTTAAACGAAGACGAGGTAAAACCATATTTTGAGTTAACCAACGTATTAGAAAAAGGGGTGTTTTACGCTGCTACAAAATTATACGGAATCACCTTTAAAAAGCGTACCGATATTCCTACCTATCACCCAGATGTAGTAGTGTATGAAATCTTTGAAGAAGACGGAAGCAAGTTAGGATTGTTCTACGGAGACTTCTTTGCAAGAGACAGTAAGCGCGGTGGTGCGTGGATGGGAGCTTTTGTAAAACAATCGAAATTAAGAGGACAAAAACCAGTAATTTACAACGTTTGTAACTACCCTAAACCAGCAGAAGGAGAACCAGCATTAATCAGTTTTGATAATGTAGAAACTACCTTCCATGAGTTCGGACACGCGTTACACGGGTTATTCGGAAACCAAAAATATGCATCCATTTCAGGAACAAGTACGGCAAGAGACTTTGTAGAGTTTCCTTCGCAGTTCAATGAAAACTGGTCAACACATCCAGAGGTGTTAAATAACTATGCTTTACATTATAAAACAGGAGAGGTGATTCCAGATGCCTTATTACAAAAAATTAAGAATGCAGGAACGTTCAATCAAGGATATTCAATTATTGAAAACTTAGCATCTTCTAATTTAGATATGCAATGGCACACTATTTCAGCAGATACAAACATTGAAGATGTAGCTAAATTTGAAGAAGAAGCATTAGCTAAAATGAAGTTGAAGATTGATGAGGTGCCACCAAGATACCGTTCAACCTATTTCGCACATATTTTTAGCGGAGGATACGGTGCAGGGTACTACTCGTATTTATGGACAGAAATGTTAAGTCACGATGCCTACGATTGGTTTAAAAACAACGGATTGTTAACCAGAGAAAACGGTCAGAAGTTTAGAGAACAAATCTTATCGAAAGGAAACACGATGGACTATGCAGCAATGTATAAAGTTTTCGCAGGAAGAGATCCACAAGCTGAACCAATGTTAAAAGCGAGAGGATTACAATAAATGAATGATTTCTTTGACAACGAAACGTTCACAAAAGTTGATTTTACACTCACGAAAATCAACAAAGGAGAATATGACAGCTGTACGTTTGAGAATTGCAATTTCGAGAACGTACATGCTTCCAATATTGAATTCTTAGAGTGTGCGTTTATCAACTGTAATTTTAGCAATACAGTGGTAAACCACACTTTTTTTAAAGATTGCACTTTTGAAAACTGTAAAATGGTTGGGGTAAAGTTTAATGAATGCAACAACTTTTTGCTAGAAATGAGTTTTCATAACTGCCAACTAAACTTATCGTCTTTTTACCAATTAAAAATTCCTACTACAAAATTTATAAGTTGTAATTTGCAAGAAGTAGATTTTGTTGAAGCTGATCTAAGTAGAGGTTTTTTTAAAGAGTGTGATTTAAAAGGAGCAATTTTTGATCAGACGAATTTAGAAAAAGCAGATCTTACAACTGCCACTAATTTTGCAATCGACCCTGAAAATAATAGGGTTAAAAAAGCAAAATTTTCCAATGAAAACATAATAGGGTTATTGTATAAGTATGATATTGTGGTGGAGTAAAATTTGAAAGTGAAAAAGTTTGAAAGATGCAAAGTTGAAAGTGAAAAACGAAAAATTAAAAGTTAATAGCATAGAGCCAAAAGCCAGCAGCTAACAAAAATGACTAAACAAATAGAAGAAAACCTTGAGAAAATTCCAGTAATAAACTGGCTCGTGGCCTTTGGAAAGAAGATTAAAATTCCGGGGTTAGAAGGAATGTCTTTGTACGATGTACTCGAAATGTATGTTATTGGTATTGTAAAAGGAGCATTAACAACAAGGGCAGGAGGGATTGCTTTTAGTTTCTTTATGGCAATCTTTCCATTCTTATTATTCATTTTAACGCTCATTCCCTACATCCCGATTGAAGGATTTCAAGACGGACTACTCTCATTAATGCAAGAAGCGTTACCACCAAAAACCTTTGAAGCGGTAGATTTTGTGATAAAAGATATCATTAACAATCAGTACGGAGGCTTATTATCATTCGGTTTTTTAGCGTCTATCTTTTTAATGACTAACGGAGTAAACGCCATATTTGGTGGGTTTGAATATTCGTATCATGTAACAGAAATGAGAAGCGTTTTTAGAGCTTATGTTGTTTCGTTAGCAGTATCGTTACTCATGTCTTTTTTCTTAATCGTTACCGTAACACTGATTATTTTTTATCAAATAGCACTAACAAGAATCCATAAGTTTGGATGGTTAAATACAGGAGATTTAGATTTGTTTTACTACGGAAGAGGTTTTTTGTTTTTAGTGATGATTTTTACCATTGTATCCCTACTTTTTAGATACGGAACCAAACAAGGGAAAGAAGTGAAATTCTTTTCACCAGGTGCTATTTTAACTACCGTGGTATCCATGTTTACTTTTTATTTATTTGGAATTTATGTAGTAAAGTTTGCACAGTACAACCAACTATACGGTTCAATTGGTACCCTGTTAATTTTAATGTTGTTCGTGTGGTTAAACGCCATAATCCTACTCTTAGGCTTTGAGTTGAATGCTACAATTTACCGTTTAAAACGTAAAAATAAAGCAAGCGCTAAATAACATTATTCTTCATATTTTTTTCGGATATTTGCAGGCTAAAACGCAGAACAAATTACGAATTGTCAATTAACTCCTAATTGAAAAAATCATAATTATACGTTAATGCTTAGTACAACTTATGGCTAACAGCAAACAACTAAAAACTAACAGCTAAGAACTAACGACTAAAAACTAATAAAATGAAACCAGGAATCCCAAAAGGAACAAGAGATTTTTCATCAACAGAAGTAGCAAAGAGAAACTATATTTTCAATACAATTAAACATTCATTTGAAAATTTCGGATTTCAACCTATTGAAACACCAAGTTTTGAAAACTCTTCTACATTAATGGGAAAATATGGTGAAGAAGGGGATAGATTGATTTTTAAAATCTTGAATTCTGGTGATTATTTGAAGAAAGTAGATGAAAACTTATTGGCAAATAAAGACAGTCAAAAAGTTACTTCAAAAATTTCTGAAAAAGCCTTACGTTACGACTTAACAGTGCCATTTGCACGTTACGTAGTACAACACCAAAACGAAATTACGTTTCCCTTTAAACGTTACCAAATTCAACCAGTTTGGAGAGCGGATAGACCTCAAAAAGGACGTTTCCGCGAGTTTTATCAATGTGATGCCGATGTGGTAGGAAGTATTTCACTATGGCAAGAAGTTGAGTTTGTACAATTATATGATACCGTTTTTAGTAAGTTAGGATTGAACGGTACGACTATCAAAATCAATAACCGAAAAATCTTGTCTGGAATAGCTGAGGTAATTGGTGCATCAGACAAGTTGATTGATTTTACAGTGGCTTTAGATAAGTTAGATAAAATAGGGAAAGACGGTGTGGTTAAAGAGATGTTGGAGAAAGGGATTTCTGCTGAAGCCATTGAAAAAGTGGATCCGTTATTTAATTTTTCTGGAAGTAATCAAGATAAGTTAGCTTCTTTAGAAGCTATGTTACAAGGGTCGGAAGAAGGATTACAAGGAGTAGCTGATGTAAGAACCGTAGTTGATAATGTAGAAAGTATTGGACTAGATTCAGCTAGTTTAGAATTAGAGGTAACCTTAGCTAGAGGATTGAACTATTACACAGGAGCTATTTATGAAGTAGCCGCTCCAGAAGGTGTAAAAATGGGGTCTATCGGAGGTGGAGGTCGTTATGACGACTTGACAGGTATTTTCGGTTTAAAAGATGTTTCTGGAGTAGGAATATCTTTCGGGTTGGATAGAATTTACTTGGTGATGGAAGAATTAGGACTGTTTGAAGCAGTAGAATTGCCAAAACCGAAAGTATTGTTCTTAAACTTTGACGAAAACGAGAGTTTAGATAAAATAAAAGCCATTAAAACATTAAGACAAAACAATATCAAGTCAGAAATGTATCCAGACGTGGCAAGCAGCAACAATCAGCAAAAAAAGCAGTGGAAATACGCTACCAATAGAGAAATTGAGTTTGTAGTGACCACCGTTGAAAATGGTACGCTTGTTGTTAAAAATATGTCTACAGGAGAGCAAACTACTTGTTCTTTAGACGAATTGATAAATAAAGTGCAGTAAATTACCAACAATGTTGTAAATTTGCGCCCTACTAATTTTAGATAGAAATGTTTGAAGTGAACAACAACAAAATGAATGACGATAGCATAGATGAAATAGGAGAGAACCACATTGGTACATCGGCTAAAACGCCTTTACGTGCAGATGCTTTCGATATTTCTGACAAGGAAAAAATTGAAAAAATTCAAGAGAGCGTTAGAGAAATTCTTGAAACCTTAGGAATGGATTTAACAGACGATAGCATGCAAGGTACTCCTAAAAGAGTTGCCAAAGCTTTCGTAAATGAGTTGTTTATGGGGTTAAACCCTAAAAATAAACCAGAGGCGTCTACATTTGACAATACCTACAAGTATGGTGAAATGTTAGTTGAAAAAAACATTATTGTATATTCAACATGTGAACACCACTTGTTACCCATTATTGGTAGAGCACATGTGGCGTATATTTCAAATGGTAAAGTAATCGGTTTATCTAAGATGAATCGTATTGTAGAGTATTATGCTAAGCGTCCGCAAGTACAAGAGCGTTTAACAATGCAAGTAGTACAAGCAATGCAAGAAGCATTAGGAACACAAGATGTTGCCTGTGTTATAGATGCGAAACATTTATGCGTTAACTCACGAGGAATTAAAGATATTGAAAGTAGTACAGTAACTGCTGAGTTTGGTGGAGCATTTAAAAACAAAGAAACCAAACGTGAATTCTTAGATTACATAAAATTAAACACTGATTTTCAATAGAAAATAAGTTGTAAATAAATTTAAAAGCGCTTTCGAAAGAATGCGCTTTTTTTACTTCTAGTAAAAAAGTATAACAAGAGAACTCTCAACTAAGGTTGAGCGTTTTTTGTTTGTATCCATACCTAAATTAGTTCTCAACTAGTTGAAAAACAGTATTGTTTACGTTTAGTTAAAACTAAAACCTTTGGTGTTAACAATTCTGTTACGCTATAATAGCAATTCGTAAAAGTTTTCTTAATGTTTAAAAGTTTACAAATAGTAAAATAATTTAGTGATTTGCAATATTAATTTTAATAATTGTAAATAATAAACCAATGAATAATTTTAAACTTTTACTAAGTTCACTATTTGTTCTTTTTACATGTAGTGCAGCTTTAGGTCAGGGGGCTACTATTGTTGGAATAGTAAATGATGGAAATTATCCTTTGCCTGGTGCTAGTGTTATGTTGTCAGGAACAACAAAAGGTGTCAACACAGATTTTGATGGAAATTTTATGTTGTCTAATGTCCAAAAAGGGGAAGTAACCTTAGAAATATCGTACATAGGTTTTGAAACAAAAAGAGTTTCAATTAACACGAATGTAAAGAAAAATGTAGGCGTAATTACGTTAGTACCATCTAACCAAAATTTAGAAGAAGTAATTATTACCTCTTCAGGAAGAAGAAACAGTGAAGCAAGAGCATTGAGTATTCAAAAGAAATCAATGAGTATCATGAATGTGATTGCAGCAGATGGAATAGGGAAATTACCAGACAGAAATGCAGCGGAAACGGTACAACGTATTCAAGGATTATCTATTGAAAGAGATCAAGGAGAAGGACGTTTTGTATCAGTTCGTGGATTGCCACCATTCTGGGCTTCTACAACAATTAACGGAAATCGTATTCCTACCGCAGAAGAAGAAACGACTTCAAGAGCAACGGCTTTCGATTTCTTTCCTTCCGATTTAATCTCATATGTACAAGCAGCAAAAGCATACACACCAGATATGGAAGCTGATGGTATTGGTGGAGGAGTAAACTTTATTACACAAACAGCACCAGCAAAAAGAGTTTTAAACGTAAATGTTGGTGGAGGATATAACGAGAAATCTGGAGCGCCTATTTACAATGCTTCATTAACGTATGGAAATAGAAGTAAAGATGGAAAGTTTGGATTTATTGTCAACGGTTCGTATTGGAATAGAAACTGGGGAACGGACAATTTTGAAGCGAGAAGAAAAGGTGATGAAGGGGTATTTAGAATGGAGTTAAGAGATTACAATGGTGTAAGAATAACCAAAGGGGTAAACGGAGCGATGGAGTATAATTTTACACCAGAGCATAAAATGCACTTTAGAGGAGTGTACGGAACATTGTCAGATACCGAAACACACTACAAGCACAGAGTACGTTTTGATAAGTTTGATTCAGGAACAAACACAGCAAGAGTTGAATTACAAAATATCTACAATGAATTAATTACTGAAATGATTGGTGGTGAAATTGGAGGGAGACATATTACAGGTAATGGTAAGTTTGATTGGAGTATTGCTAATTATAATAATGAATTTAGATACGGCGGAATTCCAACAGAGCAAGACAAGAGCTATTATGTAGTGAAGTTTAAGCAAGATGGCGTAGGAATGAAACCTGAATATTTACAGAATAGACCAGAAGCAGCTGGTGGAGCTGGAGACGATAGAGCTTACTGGAAAGCAGATGGTGGATTGTTAGACTATAACGATACAGATGCTTTATTTGGTTTCTTTAGCGATCCTTCATTTAAAATGGATGCATCTCAAATGTCATTTGCAGATTTAGAGTTGTATAAAATATCAATTAAAGAGCGTGACAATATTGTAGCGTCTTTAAACTATGAGCATACTTTTAATGACAATTTTAAAATAAAAGTAGGGACAAAATATAGAGATAAAGATCGTAGAGCTAAGTTTGAGGACGTGTATTATGGTTGGGATGAAGTAAACGCAGGAACCACACCTAATTTGTCAGAGTATTCTCAAAATATCATAGAGCAACCAGGGAGAGCAGATTATTTGAAAGAAATGGGGGCTAATATTCAGGCTACTTTCGGTCCAGTATTATCAGAACAAGGAATGGTAAACTTCTGGAAAAACAATAAAAATAACCTAACTGTTTTAGAAGGAGATTCAGAAATTTTACAAAACGGCGGAGGTTTAGGAAGAAACTTTAATGTAGATGAAACTCACTTATCATTCTACGGAATGGGAACCTTAAAATTATCAGACCAATTCACGGTATTGGGAGGTTTACGAGCTACCAAAACAGAAACAGAGGTAAACGGTTATGTTTGGGATGCAGATCAAAGTCAATTAAACGCTGTAAGAAATGTAAAAGATTATTGGGCAGTATTACCAATGTTACATGTAAAATACTCACCAAAAACCGATGTAAACATTCGTTTTGCAGCGACAAGAAGTTTTTCAAGACCCAATTTTGGAGATATTGCACCAGGAGGTACTTTCATCTCATTTGATAACGAGTTTAAAGGGGGGAATCCAAACTTAAATCCTACATTCTCATGGAACTTTGATTTATTAGGAGAGTACTACTTTAAAAACGTAGGAGTAATAAATGCAGGGATTTTCTATAAATCAATTACAGATCCTGTATTCAACGATACATATCAAGGTACTTACAACGGAAATACAGGAGTAGAGTTTAGTACACCAGTAAATGGAGCTGACGCTTGGATTGGTGGTATAGAATTAGGAATTAACAAACGATTTGATTTCTTACCAGGATTCTTACAATACTTCGGAACTCAGTTAAATGCAACATTTATGGATTCTGAAATGACAAAACCAAGTGGAAGAAAAGTATCTATTGCATACCAAGCCAAGACCTTATTTAATGCACAATTATTCTTTGAAAAAGGAGGATTCAATACACGATTAGCCTACAACCACAAAGGAAGCTATGCCATTGGGTTTGGAGAAAGAGATATTGATGATATTTACTATGGAAAATACAATACACTAGATTTTTCAGCCTCATATCAAATAGGTAAAAACTGGACCATTTTTACAGATGTAAATAACCTATTAAACAATCCCTTAATCTATCATTATGGAAAAACTGAAGACCGTCCTAAGCAAGTAGAATTCTACGGTATAAAAGGAAGCATCGGTGTAAAGTATAACCTGTAATGAAATAATTTTCTGTTTATAAATGCAATGCGGGCTCTCATTTTTTATGAGGGCTTGCATTATTAAAAAAGTTAGTATGAATATAAGATTTGTAGCAAGAGCCTCTATAGCAGCTTTCGGTACGTACTTTTGTATGTACGCTTTTCGAAAGCCATTTACAGTAGCCACTTTTGCCGATGAAAGTTTTTGGGGAATTGATTATAAAATTCTCTTGATAATAGCCCAAGTAGTTGGGTATACATTATCAAAGTTTATAGGAATTAAAGTCATTTCTGAAATGAAATCAGGTAAAAGGATGCTCGCTTTAGTTAGCTTTATTCTATTCGCTGAAGTAAGCTTGTTAGGTTTTGCTATAACTCCCGCACCCTACAATATCTTATTCCTGTTTTTAAACGGATTGCCCTTAGGCATGGTTTGGGGAATTGTGTTTTCTTATTTGGAAGGAAGAAAAGCCACAGAACTCTTAGGAGTAATCTTGTCCTCGAGCTTTATAGTTTCTTCAGGAGCTGTAAAATCAGTTGGAAAAATAGTGTTGGATAGCTTTGGGTGTAACGAATATTGGATGCCTTTTATAACGGGACTGTTTTTTATAATTCCGTTGATATTTTTTGCTTGGTTATTAGAGAAGTTACCCAAACCAACAGCAGAAGATACACGACTTAAAGTAGTGCGTAAACCCTTAGATTCAGCAGGAAGAAAAAAATTATTCAAAGAATTTTCAGGGCCTTTAATACTCATCGTTTTCTTTTTTATGCTACTCACTGCATTAAGAGATTTTAGAGACAACTTTGCCCGAGAAATCTGGGACTCTTTAGGGTACAAAGACGCTTCAATTTATAGTATTTCAGAAATTCCTATAGCCATTATTGTACTCATTATTTTAGGGGTAATAGGAAGCATTAGCAAAAACTACAAAGCATTTGTATACTATCATTATGTGTTGTTTGTATCGTGTTTGGCAGTGATTATTAGTACTTATTTATTTCAGTACAACGAAATTTCAGCATTAACATGGATGATTATTTCTGGTTTAGGATTGTATAGTTGCTATGTGCCTTTTAACGGAATATTTTTCGACCGCATGATAGCAACTTTTAAAATTAACGGAAATGTAGGGTTCTTAATCTACATAGCTGATGCTTTTGGTTACTTGGGAAGTATATTAATTCTATTATATAAAAACTTCGGAAAAGGAGATATTTCATGGCTAAGCTTTTTTACATACGCACTTTACATATTAGCATTTATAGGAATACTTATAACACTATATAGCTTTTACTTTTTTAAGGCTAAAAAAAACAAAGAACAAAAAATAAATCAATTGGTATATGAATCATAAATATGACCTTATTGTTGTTGGAGGAGGAGTTTTAGGAACTTTTCATGCCTATCATGCTGCAAAGAAAGGGTTGTCAGTAGCTATTTTAGAAAAAGATAACAAACCACAAGGAGCTACCGTTCGTAATTTCGGACAAGTAGTACCCTCAGGAATGAATCAAAAATGGCAAAACTATGGAAGAGAAAGTTTAGCTATTTATAAAAGCATTCAAGAACAGTTTGATGTTTCCATACGTCAAAACGGAACTGTATATATTGCATCAAACGAAGAAGAAGTTCAGTTAATAGAAGAATTGCATCAAATTAATAAAAATAATAGCTATACGTCACAGCTGTTAACCAAAGAACAATGCTTAGATAAGTATGCTGGCTTGCGAAGTGATTACTGTAAAGCAGGATTGTTTTTTCCTGAAGAAGTAACTGTGGAGCCTAGAGTTATGATTCTTCGTTTACATGAGTTCATGAAAAAAGAATTGAATGTAACAATACACTATAATACTAAGGTGATGGCTACAAACAATGTTACCGGTGGTGTATCAGTGTTAACATCAAATTCCGAAAAAGTATTGGCGTCAAAAGTAATCATCTGCAACGGAAGTGATTTTAAAACACTGTATCCGTCAATATATAATGAAAGTGATTTAATTGTATCGAAGCTACAAATGATGCAAACAAAACCACAAAAGAATTACCAACTAGACGGATCTATTTTAACAGGGTTAACAATTAGAAGGTACGAAGCTTTTGAAGAATGTGCTTCGTGGAATACAATAAAAGCTAATGAAGACCCGAATTCGTTTGAGAAAAAATACGGAGTACATATTTTATTTAAGCAAGCAACGGACGGTTCTGTTATTTTAGGAGACTCACACGAATATGCAACGGCAAAAAATATAGATGATCTTGGATTTGACTTGAATGAAGACATAGATAACTTCATGATTCAAGAAGCTAAAAAAATTATCGATTTACCAACGTACGAAATCCAACATCGTTGGGCAGGATTTTATAGCCAATGTAAAACCAAAGATCTTTTCGAACATTCGGTAGGAGAAAATATACACATTGTAACAGGAATTGGAGGAAAAGGAATGACAGGTAGCGCAGGCTTTTCAAAAGAAAGTATAAATAAATTATTTTAAGTAAATAGATGTTAGAAAATATTAAAATGGTTGTTTTTGATATGGCAGGAACAACAGTAGATGAGCAAAATGTAGTGTATAAAACCTTGAACAAAGCATTAAATGCACACGGAGTAGCAGTTGATTTAAATACCGTTTTAAGAATAGGAGCAGGAAAAGAAAAACATCAGGCTATTAAAGATGTTTTAGTTGAATTCAAGCCAAGTAAACTGGGGGAGTCTGAAGCAATATTTGAAGAGTTCAAAAAAATGCTGGATGAAGCTTATGAAAATTTAGAAGTAATGCCCATAAAAGGCGTAGAGAATGTATTGCTCAATTTAAGACAAAAAGGAATAATAGTAGTGTTAAATACGGGCTATAACAGACAAGTAGCAGAAAAGCTGTTAGAAAAATTGGCATGGGACAAGAACATACATTACGATATGTTATTAACTGCCTCTGATGTAGAAAAGGGACGCCCTCATCCAGAAATGATACACAAAGCAATGGAAGCATTTAATATAACCAATACCAGGTTTGTTTTAAAAGCTGGAGATTCAGCCATCGATATAGAGGAAGGTAAAAATGCCAATTGTGGAGTTACCATCGGTGTTTTATCAGGAGCACAAACTAAAGAACAGTTAGAATCTCAAAATCCAGATTATATTTTGTTGTCTTTAAGTGAGTTAGTTTAATAAAATGTAAATGATATGTTTGCTAAATATATCTTTAATGTTAGCTAATTTATCTTTGTATTAAGACTCGAAAACAATAGTTTAAAAGTTTACTAATAGTGTATTTTTGATTAATAAATTAACTATTAGTAAACTTTTTTTAAATGAAAACCAATTATGTAGTAAAGCTAAGCGCTTTAATTTTATTGTTCGCATTGTCGAGCTGTCAAGAGAACAATTTGGAGGAGGTATCCAAAGAACAAGGAAAACTAGAACGACAAACAAAGTCTTCTTTAAAGAAAAAGGTATTAGTCGTAGGTTTTGATGGAATCCAGTTTGAGAAAATAGCAGGAACTTCCACTCCAAATTTAGATAAGCTGAATATTGTAAAAGGGTATGCAGGAGGAATCGATAATACTTCTTCTGAACAAAAAACAAGTAGCGGACCGGGGTGGTCAACTATTTTAACGGGTGTTTGGGTAAACAAACACGGAGTTACAGACAACAGTACTTCGCATATTTCGAAAGCGAAAAGTGTTTTTCAATTAATTAAAGAATCAAATTCAGGACTAAAAACCGCTAGTGTTGTTACTTGGGGGCCTATTCACGATTTCTTTAGAGAGCAACTAAACTATATCGATTATCACTCAAAAAGTGGAGGAGATGAAAATACCGTTACAGGAGCTATCCATGCGATAAACAATGAAAACTCTGATGTAGTTTTTGCACATATAGACAATGTGGATAATATAGGGCATTCATTAGGTTTTGGTAGTGCTTATAATAATGCTATAACCAAAGCAGACGAACAGTTTGGTAGAATGGTAGCTGAGGTTGAAAAAAGAACAAACGAAGATTGGTTAATATTAGTAGTAACCGATCACGGAAGAGGCTTTGGTGGATTTAACCATGGGGGGCAAACAACGCAAGAAAAAACAATTTTTGTAGGAATGAACAAAGAAGGAAATGATGAATTTAATTCCTATGTTTCTAATGTTCCAAATCAAGATTTTGGCGGAATTTACGGTCATGTTGCACAAACAGCAATCGTTCCCTCTATCTTAACTCACTTAAACATCCCGATTCAAAAAGAATGGCAATTGAATAGTACTTCTTTAGTAGGAAATGTAGGGGTAAGAAAAGTAATGATGCAAAATGCGAATACAGTGTATTGGAGTTCTAACGCATCTAACAATGTTGATATTTATAAAAACAATGCATACGTAGCAACGGTACCTGCTTCGCAAGGGTATTTTACCGATGCTAACAATTCTGATGGAAGTATTAATTACACTGTATTACTTGACGGACAAACAGGTTCTGTAGCCTATAACAATTCTCAAATAATTGCAGGATTGGATTGGAATGATTTTACAGATAATAGAGCTTATTTTTTTAGAAGTGACAATAGCTATATACGTTATGACAAATTACTAGATAAATCTGATGATGGTTATCCAAAAGAAGTAAATAATAGTACTTGGCCAGGGTTAGGGGCGTATAAAGATTTAATTAGTGCAGCTTTTAAATGGCATAATCATAAAGGGTACTTTTTCTTAAAAGATGGAAGGTATTTGCGTTACGATATGAATAATGACTCTGTAGATTCGGGATACCCAGCAAACATAACAAATGGAAATTGGCCTGGGTTGGAACCGTATAAAAATAAAATTGTAGCAGCTTTTAAATGGAATAATAGCAGGGCTTATTTCTTTTTAAATGATGGAACTTATATAAGATATAGTATAACAAATGACTCAGTAGATTCTGGATATCCAGCAGCTATTACCAATGGAAGCTGGCCAGGATTAGGAGATTATGCAACAAAGATTACAGCAGCTGTAGATTGGGATGTAACCTATTGTTACTTTTTCCTTGATGATAATACCTATATTAAGTATAATAAATCAACAGATAGTGCAGTATCAGGTTATCCTAAAGAGGTTAACAATAGCACTTGGCCTGGATTAAAAAACTAAAAGGGTAAAATAAGTAGGGTGTGTGAGCACCCTACTTAATTATTTTCTGAATAAAAATATAGGACCAACATGGTACAAGGTGTTTGAGTGCGATTCACAGGTACATGAGGAAGCCTTCCGTCAAAATACAAAGAGTCACCTTCTTTAACTGTAACTTCAACATTATCGATAAGATAGGTGCATTCACCACTCATAATGTATTTAAACTCCCAGGCATCAGTAATTACTTTTTCTCTTTTAGAATTGGGAGATACAGTTAATAAAACAGCTTCAAAACCAACGGCATTTAAACTTTTACCAAAAATTTGATAATACGTAAACCCTTCAGCTTCTACTTCTTTTTCTATTAATTGCTGCTCTTCTTTTTTTATATGAATATATTTTGAACCGGTTTTTTTCTCAACCCCTTCAAAAAAAGTACTGGCATCTATTTCTAAAGCACTTATAATTTCTAATAAAACAGGTAAAGAAGGAATGGTTCTTCCGTTTTCTATTCTTGAGATTAGACCATTACTTACTTGCGCATTCGTTGCTAAAGTATTAATTGTAATATGTTGCTTTTTTCTAATTTCTTTAATTCGTTTCCCTATTCCGATTAAAAAATTATCCATAAATACTTACTGGTTTTTTCTTAGTTTTTTAACGCCATCCATTATAAACCAAGAAGCAAATAATACTCTAACGAGTAAAAAAATATATTGGTTTTCGGTAGTAAAGCTGAATAAAAGTCTGTACACCTCTCTTTTTTGAAAAAAGATAGAAAATGTACTAATTAAAATAAATATACCTATGAATAAATATACAAAAGGAAGTACTTTTTTCACTATTTAACGGGGATTTTAATTTCGTATAATTTTCCACTACGGTTGTTTAATTTGTTTTCTCTTAGCCAAGAGTTATGTAGCTTGAGCTCTTTGTAGGTAATTCCGAATTTTTTAGCAAATAAGGCGATATTACTAATAGCAGTATCTACTTTAACGGTATAGGTTTCTGGTAGGGTATATAAATCTTCTTGGTCAAAAACAAAACCGTATTCCTTAGGGTTTGAAATAATTTCTTTCAAGGCTAAAATTCTAAACACATAACGTTCAGTTTCATCTGGTAGTAAAGCGTCATAATAACTAGTTACCCCTTGCGTATCCAAGCGTTTAGAAATACCATAATTACCTGCATTGTAAGCTGCAGCAGCAAGTGTCCAAGAACCGAAACGTTCTTTTGATTTTTTTAAATACTCTGCAGCTACTTTGGTAGATTTTTCTATATGATAACGTTCATCAACATTACTATTAATTTCTAACCCGTATTCCTTTCCTGTTTGTTTCATAAAATGCCACATTCCCGCAGCTCCTACATGTGAAGTTTCATCAATAAACCCACTTTCAGCCAAGGCTAAAAATTTAAAATCGTCAGGTAAGCCATATTTTGCTAGTAAAGGTTCTAAAATAGGAAAGTATTTATTAGCACGTTTTATTAGTAACAATCCATTAGATTGCCAATAGGTATTTACTAAAAGCTCGCGATCCATTCGTTCTCTAATGTCAGGTTTTTCAATAGGAACTCGTTCTCCAGCTAAATTTAAATCGTTAGGTAGTTTTAACGCTTTAACCTCATAGCTTTCTGCCACATTTTTAAGGGTGGGTTCGTTTGATTTGCTTATCGTATTGGTAAATAAAATTCCAACAAATACGATAGTTAAGATAGATAAGAAACGGATTGATTTGTTCATGTGTTCTTTTAGTTTTTGTCAAGTTGTGTAATGGTGTTAATCCATCAAAAAACATTCCTTTTTTAATATTTCAGAAATAGTTTTTGCCTTGGTCAGTATCATCACATGGGTGCCATTGTCAATTTCAATTGCATTTTTGATGTACTTTATAGGAAAAACCTCGTCTTTTTTTCCGTGAATATGTAGTATGCCAGGAATCGATTCTTCTTGCTTCCAATGCAATACGTTATATATGGCCCACTGTAAATACTCTTTGTTTCTAACTGACAGGTATATTTTATACAGCTCAGCTCGTTTTTTTAAATAATCATTAAAAAAGTAACGTTCGTAACTTTCAATATTAGCAATAACTTTTGAAGGGAAAAGCTTATAGGCTTTGGTTATTTGTGCTAATTTAAGACGTTTAGGAAACTCCTTGTTGTTTTTAACACTTGATATAATAATTATTTTTTTACAGTCAATAATTTTACTCATCTCTTGTACCATAATACCACCAAAAGAAACACCAATTAATAGAGGGTTTTTGTGTTGAATTTTAGCACAGAGTCTTTGCGCATAGTCTTGAATACTTTCATCGATAGATGTTGGAGGCATCCAATCTAAAAAATGCAGTTCAAAATGTTCTTCAGGTAAAGAAATACGCTCAAATATTTTGGTGTCGGCAGCTAAACCAGGAACAAAATATAGGTGAGTTTTAGACATTATTCAATAAACTTTTTGTCTAATAAAAGACCATCTATATATTCATGTATATCAATAAGTTCATCAGGAATATCTTTCCATAAACGAATTAAGATTTGTTTTCCATCATGAACTATGTAAGTACTCGACAAATCTGGAATTTTAGGATTGTTATACGCGTCTTTAAAACTTTTAAAATCCTTTTTAGTAAGTTTTTCGTTTAATTCCTGTAGTTGTTTTTCAGAAAGCGTAAATTTTTGAGTTCCTTTTACAAGTACATATTCTACTCCGTTGTAAACAACGTTACCTTCTTTATCAATGGAAACAGTATATACGGGACAGTCACCAAAACATTGAGTCTTAGTAATTCTTAAAAGATTATTTTTTTCTTCGGAAATGATGTTAGTTAATTTTTCTTCCGTGTTGGCATCAATCAATCTGAACTCACCACTTTCCTGTAGTTTATCCATCCAAAAATCACGTTTTCCTTCAGGAACTTCAACAATACCTATTGTTGAAGCACCGGTTTCATAAGCTATTTTGCTCCAAGTTAAACCGCTGTTTTTTATAAGTGATTTTACATCATTAATACTTTTAGCGTTTTTAAGAACAACAATTAGCTCGTTTTGAGAACCTGTAGGCTTTGTAACTTCTTCTTCAATAGAAATCTCTTTTTCAGTTGGCTCTGTTAATTTAGTTTCAGAATTTTTTTTAGGAATACCACAAGAGATTCCTAAGGCTAAAAAAGAGTATAATAGGTATTTCATAGGTGAGTTTTTTTGATTGAGTGAACATTCATTTAGACTATAAAAATACACTATTATTTATCTTCAAAAATATTTAGACTGAATATTTTGTCAAGAACCCAAAAAGGAAGCCATATAAGTAGTCCTATAATGTTTATAGCAATTGTAGCGATCAAACCTAGAAAAGAAACTTATAATATAATTAATAAGGTTTGTATCGTTATAATACCCAAAAAAACTTCTAATGCTTTTCGGTTTTATGCTTCTAATAATTGCTATTCTGTCTTTGATTAAAACATACAAGAAAAATAAACTGCCGAATAAGAGTATACTACATAGAATATAAGAATACTTTTGTAAAGACATTAAGCAATCGCTTCAGTATCCACAAAATCAAAACGAACTAAACCGTCTTCATCAATTTTTGTTAACGTAACTGTGTGTAATGTATTTACTAGCTCAGGATTCCAAGGAGCTTTAACTTTTACGTAGTTTTCTGTAAACCCGTGGATATACCCTTCTTTGTTTTCACTTTCAAATAACACAGTTAAGGTGTTGTCTAACTGACTTTCATAAAAAGCTCTACGTTTTTTAACCGATAAGCCACGTAGCATTTTACTTCGTTTGGCACGTGTTTTTTTAGGAACAGCACCGTCCATTTCAACAGCTTCTGTATTGGGTCTTTCAGAATAGGTGAAAACGTGTAAGTATGAAATATCTAAATCAGCTAAATAGTTATAGGTTTCTAAAAACAATTCATCTGTTTCACCAGGGAAGCCAACAATAACATCTACACCAATACAAGCGTTAGGCATTACCTCTTTAATCTTAGCAACTCTATCTGTATATACTTTTCGCAAGTAACGACGCTTCATTTTCTTTAAAAGAGTGTCACTTCCTGATTGTAACGGAATGTGAAAATGAGGAACAAAGGTATTTGAGTTGGAAACAAAATCAATCGTTGCATCTTTTAATAAATTAGGTTCAATTGAAGAGATTCGTAAACGATTAATTCCATCCACTTTATCAAGTGCTTGTACCAACTCTAAAAAAGTATGTTCGTGTTTTTTATTACCGAATTCCCCTTTTCCATAGTCACCAATATTAACTCCAGTTAATACAATTTCTTTGATTCCTTTTTCTGAAATCTCTTTGGCGTTTTTTAATACGTTTTCTAAGGTGTCACTTCGAGAAATTCCACGAGCTAGCGGTATCGTACAGTAAGTACATTTGTAGTCACAACCATCTTGCACTTTTAAGAAAGCACGAGTACGATCGCCAATAGAATACGAACCTACATAAAAATCGGCATCTTCAATCTCACAAGAATGTACTTCACCAATATCATTTTTGGTTAAGTCGTTAATATAGCTCGTTACATTAAACTTTTCAGTAGCACCCAATACCAAATCTACCCCATCAACAGCAGCCAATTCTTCTGGTTTTAATTGTGCGTAACATCCTACCCCAATCACAAAAGCCTCTTCATTCTTCTTTAAAGCAGATTTTACAATACTTTTAAAACGTTTATCAGCATTGTCTGTTACTGAACAGGTATTGATTACATATATATCTGCTTTTTCTTCAAACTCAACACGTTCAAATCCTTCAGTAACAAAGTTTCTGGCAATGGTTGAGGTTTCTGAAAAATTTAATTTACAACCTAAGGTGTAAAAAGCTACTTTCTTATCTACATTCATCTTTTCTCTATCCTAAATAAAAAACAAAAGCCTTGTACAAGTCTTTAATTTTTTAGAAGTTCGTATAGTTTATTTAATCTACGACTGCTTAAAGCAGTTTTGGGTTTGCAAAAGTACGATAATATTCATGATTTTTGAAACGAAAAGATTACTTATTCGAAAGCTGCAAGTTGTTGATATAGAACCTTTTTATGAGCTAGAAAGCAATCCGAAAGTATTGCAATACGCCACAGGGGAACCTAAAAATTTAGAAGAAAGTAAGGAGGATTTAGAACAGTTGATAGCACGATATACCAATAAAGAAAATGATTTTTGGATATATGCCATAGAACGAAAAGAAGGTAGTGAGTTTATAGGTACGGTTGCTTTGGTAAAAGATGAAGAAGGAAATGATGAAATAGGCTATCGATTTATAGAACGATACTGGGGAAATGGCTTTGCAACCGAGCTTTGTGAAGGATTAATACAGTATTGTAAATCGGTAGGAATGAAAAAACTTATTGGGTGTGTGGTAGATGAAAATGTTGCTTCTGCTAAAATATTAGAACGATTCAATTTTGTTGCGATAGAGAAATTTATAAGTGACGATATTGGTTTGCCAGAAACAAAATATGAACTAATTTTATGATCGTAGATAATTTAAAACCTCCGTATTACGCAGTGGTTTTCACCACAACTCTTTCTGAGGATACAGAAGGATATTATGAAATGGCTGAAAAAATGGACAATTTAGCTAAAGAGCAGGAAGGGTATTTAGGTGTTGAATCGACAAGAAGTGAGGTAGGGATTACGGTTTCTTATTGGGAAAGTTTGGATGCTATTGTTAAATGGAAAAACAACATAGCGCATACTGAAGCTAGAAATATAGGGAGAGAGAGATGGTATAAAAAATACCAACTACGTATATGTAAAGTAGAGAGAGAGTATGGATTTGAAAAATAGAGAAGAGAAAAAAGAAAAAAGAAAAGAGAAAAGAGAGAAGAGAGGCTCTAGAAAGCGTCAGTTTGAATGTAACCGAGGCTTACAGTCTTTTTTCTTTTCTCTATTTTCTCTTTTCTTAATGGTCTCCTGCGAAAAAAAAACATCAACTTTTAACGATTCACAAGTTTTTCGTTATAACGAGCATTCAAATATTACTTCATTAGATCCTGCTTTTGCAAAAGATCAACGAAATATTTGGGCAGTAAATCAGTTATATAACGGATTGGTAGAATTGGATGATAGTTTACAAGTACAACCTTCGATAGCAAAAAGCTGGACAGTTTCTGAAGATGGAAAAATGTATCAGTTTCATTTAAGAAATGACGTGTTATTTCACAAGCATGAATTGTTTGGAAAAGATTCTACAAGAAATGTTGTAGCAAAAGATTTTGAGTATTCTTTTAATAGATTACTTGATAAGAATGTGGCGTCTCCAGGAGGTTGGGTATTACAAAATGTTGCTGATTTTAAAGCAGAAAGCGATTCTGTTTTTACCATCAATTTAAAGCAGCCTTTTCCTCCTTTTTTAGGACTGCTAGCTATGAAATATTGCTCGGTTGTACCAAAAGAAGCCGTCGATTATTTTGGAAATGAGTTTAGAGCAAATCCGATAGGAACTGGACCTTTCCATTTTAAACTTTGGGTTGAAAATACCAAGTTGGTATTGAGGAAAAATCCACTCTATTTTGAAAAGGATGAAAAAGGAAAACAACTTCCGTATTTAGAAGCAGTTGCGGTTACTTTTTTACCAGACAAACAAAGTGAGTTTTTACAGTTTATTCAAGGGAACATCGATTTTATGAAGAGTTTGGACGCTTCGTATAAAGATGATATTCTAAACACTGATGGAACCTTAAAAGAGAAATATGCTGCTACAATCAATATGCAAACAGGAGCGTATTTAAACACGGAATATTTAGGAATATATTTAGATGGAGAAGAGGAACATCCAACAACATCAAAACTGATACGACAAGCCATTAATTATGGTTTTGATAGGGAGAAGATGATTAAGTTTTTGCGAAATGGAATTGGGAGTCCTGCTACAAGTGGATTCATTCCGAAAGGATTGCCTTCATTCAATCATCAACAAGGATATTCATACAAACCTGAAGAAGCGAAGAAGTTAGTTGCGCAGTACAAACAAGAAACAGGAAATGAGAATCCGCAAATTGCCATTACAACGAACAGCAATTATTTAGATTTGTGCGAGTTTATTCAACGGGAATTACAAAAAATAGGAATAGTGACTAAAGTAGATGTGATTCCGCCTTCAACATTGCGCCAAGGAAAAGCCAATGGTAAGTTGCCTATTTTTAGAGCAAGTTGGATTGCTGATTATCCAGATGCAGAAAATTATGTGTCGTTATTTTATAGCAAAAACTTTACACCAAACGGCCCCAATTACACACACTTTACAAATGAACTTTTTGATAGGTTGTACGAACAATCCATTAAAGAAGTAGTTGTAAAAAGGCGTCACAGACTATACCAAAGAATGGATAGTATTATCATTGCAGAGGCTCCAGTAGTTCCATTATACTACGACGAGGTAATTCGTTTTACACAGAAAAATGTTATAGGTTTAGGAATTAACCCGATTGATTTGTTAAATCTAAAAAGAGTACAGAAAAACTAAGCGTTACTTTTTGTTTCGTTCCAGTAATAGCTGTCAGGGTAGATACGTTCTCCAAATATAGCGGTTCCAACTCGTACAATAGTAGCACCTTCTTCAATAGCAATTTCTAAATCACCACTCATTCCCATTGAAAGCTCTTCCATAGCAACATTCGGAATATGCAGTGCCTTAACTTCTTCTTGAAGCTGTTTTAAAAGGCGAAAACATTTTCGAACTTCATCTGATTTTGAGCTTAGCAAACCAATAGTCATGAATCCTTTGATATGGATGTTTGTAAACTTTGAAATTTCTTTTACAAGCTCAATGGTTTCCTCTGGATTAGCACCAAATTTACTTTCTTCAAAAGAGGTGTTTACTTGTATGTATACATCTATTTCTTTTTCCTCTAAAATTAAGCGTTGATGCAATTTTTGAGCTACAGATAAGCGATCGATAGATTCAATACAACTAGCCCATTTTATAACTTCTTTAATCTTGTTACTTTGTAAATGACCTATAAAATGTACTTCAGGTTGCAAGTGTTTTATGGCATTACATTTTTGTTTTAGCTCTTGTACTTTGTTTTCACCAACAAGAGCTTCACCTTGCTCTAAAGCAAAATTTATTTTGTCTGTATTTACCGTTTTTGTAGCTAATAACAAACGAACATCTTTTGGGTTTCTATTCGTTTTTTTACAAGCAAATTGTATTCTTTGATGAATAATGTTGAGGTTGTGTTGAATATTATCCATTTACCAATTGTCTATTACGTTCTTCTTTTTCAATAATTTTATTTTTAACAGCTCTAAAAGCAAGGTCTTTTGCTTCAGCATACGATATCCCGTATACACGATTTACTTCTCTAAATTCTTGAGGAAATTGTTGTAGTAAAGTATCATAATAATTATCTAAGTCAGCTTCACTAGGTGCTTCGAACTTGAGTTTTAGTTGAAAACGTCTTAAAAGAGCAGTGTCAATAACACTAGAGTGATTTGTGGCAGCGATTAATAAAACATCATTTGGAAGTTGATCTACAAGTTGAATAACTGTATTCACCAATCGTTTCATCTCACTAGAATCTTTACTGTCATAATCACGCGCTTTACCGATGTAATCAAACTCATCTAAAAATAAGACAGCACTTTCTCTAGTAGCTTTTTTAAAAACTTCGGAAATATTTTTAGCTGTTTCTCCTAGTTTTGAAGAAACAATGCTGCCCAAATTAAGTATGATAATTTTTTTATCTAGCGTTTTAGCAATAGCTTTAGCAGTGGTAGTTTTACCACAACCAGTATGTCCGAATAATAAGATTTTATTATCAACAGGCAGTTTGTATTTATCTAAAACAGCAACGTGTTTAAATTCTTTTAGTAGTTGATGTAGCGTATTTTTGTTTTCATTGCTAAGATGAACTTCGTGTAGTTCAATAGTTGTTTCTTTCGATTGAAGAATCAAGTTATGTATAGCCATTTTATAATTTTTTGTCAAAAATAAAAGGTTGTACCTAATAAATTAAACCTTTTAACATACCGTTAAGAAGTAGGATTGATGCTTTAAAATATCAACTCTTAAATTCATGTTCCGGACAATCAATTCTTAACTCTTTAGAGGCTAGTTTAGATTGTAAAAGTTTACAAAAATGCTCATCGTTTTCACGTTTATAATAAGAACAAGTAAAACACATTCGTTGTATGGTTATAACCCCTGCTTTGTTTAGTTGGTATATTACTTTTAAGAGTCCTGCAAGTATATTTTTCTTCTGGTCTTCAGGTAATGAACTTAAAGGCTGCTCTATATTAAGTGTAAAATTAGCTGATTTCTCTGCCATTTGTTTTCCTTGATCAGTTAAACCAATAATATAACTTCTAGTATCGCTAGGGGTATGAAACTTTTGAACTAATTCTTTTTTTAATAACACCCTAACACTATCACTAATAGTAGCTTTAGTCATGTTAAACTCTTCAGCTAAATAACTCACTTTACATTTCTCTTCTGAATGAAACAGTAAAAAGATTAGAAGTTGAATTTGGATAGGGCTTAAAGAATTCTCCTTGCTTTCGCTCCAAAGAAGTACCCTGAAAGCTTCCGAAATTCGTTCTAAAGCCACAACTATTTTGCTTTCAATTTTAGTGTTTTGCTGGTTTAAGTCAAAAGGAGATTTCATCAATTACAGTTTTCCATTTCGTATATAAAATACCCCTTTTTATGAATAGCATCTTCCCATTCAGATTTGAGTATTTCAATATGGCAAAATACACATTCTTTTGAAGATAGTTCAAGGTTTTCTAAGCCTTTCGTTTGTAAATATTCTTTGCCATAATTAAAAATAATGTCAGTGTCTTTATTGCTAGAAGGCACAATAATATCAAAATGCATTATTGTAGTATCTTTCTTAGTTACATAAGTATCCCAAACCGCTACTTCCATTTTATATAATTTAAAATATTAAAAAGCTCTACGAAATTAGGAATCCTAACTTTGTAGAGCGAAAAAATTATCCTTTTACTTCTTCCATTGATGCTCCAAAATTAATATGGAGAACATTACCAGTAGGAGTTACCAAAGCAGGGACAGATTGTACACCGGCATTTTCGGCTTCTATAATTCGACTTTTGTCTTCTCCAAAGTGAACTACTTCAACATTGTCAGAACCAATTAAGTTAATAATGTCTTGTTCTGCGCTTACACATACAGGACAACCTGCGTGATAAAAAATAGATTTACTCATAATGTTTGATTTTAAATTCAGTACAAATATAGTTAGGTTTCCTAACTATAAAAAATATTTTTGAAAATTTTTATAAAAATTAGTTTTGTTAGGTAGGTGGGTTGTAAAGAATAAAGTTGGTAATAGTGAATTAAGAAATAAAAATGTTATGTAATTTTAGCAGTTCTTATTGTTTATAGAAAAGAAGTAATGATTGAGATGAGCATAAATTACATAAAAAGAAAAACGTGGTTGTTATTGGTAAAACAAGCTATAATCACCATTCTTTTGTTTTTCACTTTAAAGGGAATGTCGCAGTCGGGAGGAGTGCAAAGGTTTAAAGCTTTTGGTGTAAACCCTACGATACCCAATGATTCTCTTTTTTTTAAAATAAATACGGCTAAAAACTTCCAAGCTACATACAAGGCCACATTTGATCTTATTGAGTTTCACAGAGAAAAAGGAAATTTAGATTCCATTATATACTATGGAAACCAACTGTATGCGGAAACAACAAAGAGTACATTGATCGATAAAGAAAATCATTTAGCAAAGGTTTCTAGTATCGTTGCTGAAGGAAAGTTAGAAAAGGGACTTTTTGATGAGGCTTTGAAATGGTTTTTTAAAGGAATAGAGCATTCAAACAACAAACCGAATAATGAGTTGTTTGTTAAGAATAGAATAGGGCTGGGGGTTGTAAAATATGTGAGAGGAAAAGAAGAGGAAGGAAAAGCAATTATAGAAGAATGTATTGAAAGTGCTCCAAACGAAAAGCTAAAACACGATGCCCTTTTTGAACTGGCTTTTATGTATTACACAAGAAATGAGTTTGAAAGAGCAAAAGAAAATTATGAGAAGGCAAAATTATTTTACGTAGCCGAAGGCTTGGTGAAAGAAGCTTTAAAAACCGATTTATGGCTTAGTAGAATTTTGCATAAGGAGGGTAAAACAACTGAAGCTTTAAATCTTTGCTACCATGTGTTTAACGATTCACTATCTCGTGGTTTCTTTACCTTATACGCAAAGGCAGGTAATGTAATTGGAGGCTTTTATTTGAAAGAGGGAGACTATGAAAATGCCAAGACTATATTATCTACAGTATATATAAATGCTATTCAATGGAGTAATTTAGAAATAGAAAGAAGCGCTATTTTAGGTCTTCAAAATGCTTATGCAGAAACAGGAGACTATAAAAACGCCCATGCGTTAATGACACAATTAAATCGCGTTAACAATGAAATTTTAGTAAGTCAAAATAAACAGCAAGTCAATGAATTAGAAGTACAGTATAAAACCCTAGAGCAAAAACAAGAAATAGAGCGACAAAAAACAATGAAAGCCTACATACTAATAGCTTTTCTTATTGTATTGATACCTGTACTAGCTTTGTTGTATATGTACTACCAAAAACTACAAACACAAAGCAAACTCAATAAAACATTAGAAGAAGTAAACCAACAAAAAATAACTACCTTACTTAAAGACCAAGAATTAAAGTTGGTAAAAGCGTCACTGGAAGGGCAGAATCATGAAAGAAAACGTATTGCCAGAGAGTTACACGATAGTATTGGAGGCAACTTAGCAACTATAAAATTGCAATTATCTAATAAGAGTAAATTAGAAGAAGAAAGTCTCATTAAACAAGTAGACGAAACCTATAATCAGGTACGAGAATTGTCTCATAATTTAATGCCTAAAAAGTTTAAAGATTCTGCTTTTACAACAATTATAACAGAGTATATAAACAATGTCAAAGCACTATCTAAAGAACAAATAACGCTACAAATTCATCCAGTAGAAGAGGTGGATCAAATAGATGAGAACTTGAAAGTAGAGCTTTATAAAATAATTCAAGAATTATTAACCAATGCATTAAAACATGCGAAGGCTGCACAAATAGACATTCAGCTTTCTGTATTTAATAACACCGTACAACTACTTTTTGAAGACGATGGTGTTGGCTTTGATCAAGAAAAAGTAAAATACGGATTAGGATTTCAAAGCTTAAAAGATAGATTGAAAACAATTAGAGGAAATATTTTGATAAACTCTTTTCCCAGCAGAGGAACAGTGATAGATATTGATGTACCTTTAAATTAATAGATAATGACTTATAATATAATTTTAGTAGATGACCATAAAATGTTTTTAGAAGGATTGGTAAACATTTTTAAAAATGAAGAAGTGTATAATATCTTACTAACAGCAAATAGTGGTAAAAATGTAATAAAGTACATCAAAACAAATCCAGAGCAACACATAGACATTATTATTAGTGATATTTCTATGCCAGATATAGATGGTGTTACATTGAACGATTATATAAAAAAAGAACATTCAGGTATCAAAACATTAATTGTTAGTATGCATACAGATACCGGAATGATAGATGCATTGATAAAGAATAATGTTGACGGATACCTGTCTAAAAATGCCACACAATCAGAATTGCTACAAGCTGTGCAAACCATTCTTAATGGCGAAAAATATTTTTCACAGTCTGTACGAGAAGCTTATATGGAAACTATTTTTAATAAAAGAAAAGAAACCTCTGTAATGTTAACAGCAAGAGAAAAAGACGTACTTAAATTAATTGCTGAAGAATATACGACACAAGAAATAGCAGATAAACTCTTTTTAAGCAAACATACTATTGAAAGTTACCGGAAGAATTTGATATCTAAACTCAACGTAAAAAACCTAGCAGGATTAACAAAATACGCAATAAAATTAGGGCTTGTAGAGTAATAGTTTAGCGTACCCCCTGAAAACAGGGTAATAACTTTCACTAGTTTCAGTCTATTTAAATAATAGATACTCTCGCATCTTTGTACCGTAATTATTAAGTAATAAAGTTATGGTCATTTTTGGATGGCGAGAAGCCAAAATAAATATACAGCCAGTAAACAATCACAGTTGCAGTTATTGCAATGCACAAGAGCGTTTATTTATTCAAGTAAACAGATTGTATCTACACATATTTTGGATTCCTGTTTTTCCATTGTTTAAAAAAACATACAGTATTTGTGGACATTGTAAATTAGAAATGAGCAAAAGTCAAATGCCACCAGATTTACAACGAAAGGCCAAAGAATACAAACAAACCAGTAAAACTCCTTGGTGGATGTTTTCGGGACTTATCATTGTAACTTTTTTAATGCTGTTTATGTTTTCTTCAGCACTTTTAATTCTTAAATAAGAAAAATCAATATAAACCATTTAAATTTTAATTAAACATGATTTACGGAATCTCATTAGTATTTTTAAGTATAGTAGCAGTACCGTCTTTAATTCTATCAAAAAAACCAAACGCCAAAGAATTATTAGAAAAAATAGAACCTTATCAAGGGTGGATTGGACTTGTTTTCTGTGTTTGGGGAATTTGGGGAATTATTTCAGCCGTTTTAAATATAGGTTGGTTAACTACAGCACCAATATGGTGGGGAACCTTTTTAGCAGGAAGTATCGTTGAAGCAGGGTTAGGCTTTATGTTAGGATACGGAATGATAAATAAATTAGTATTATCAAACAATCCTGAAGCTAGAGAAAAAGCAGAAATATTGAGAGGGAAGATTGCTCCAAAACAAGGAAAATTAGGATTGTTAGGAATAGCTGTAGGAATATGGATGATTGTAGCTTCATTTATATTCATATAAACTAATTAACTAAAGGAAAAGAACAAAAACGATATAACATTGTAAACGAAGGCTTCAATAAGATGGGAATGTGGGGTTGCTATCAAAAAATCAAAAAAAGCCTTGTTTGCAATGTTTTTTATAAGATTAATATTATTTCATAACGCAACAGATTATGCTAGAAATGAAAAGAAAGACAAATGTTTTGGGAATAATAACACTGCTACTGTTATTTGTAAGCTGTCAGAAAGAAACTCCGCAAAAAGTGATTGAAAAAACAGTGCTAAAAGCTAATTTATTAATGGCTAATTACGGGATAGGATATTTTGAACAACTTAAAGAGTTGCAAAAAAATGAGTACCTAACGTATTACGATAGCGATGGGGAAGAATATGCTGCTACCTACTCTCAATACCTTCATAAAGTAACCATACCAGATCTTGAAAAAAGTCTTAGAGAGATTCAAAGGTTAGCAGTAAATGAAGATTCAAAAGAGTTAATTAGCACCTCAGTTGCGCTGTTTGAATTTTGTATCGATTTTTATAAACAAGACTATGCTGAAATTGCTTATATGTATGATGAAGGAAAAACTCAACAAGAAATTAATCAGCTGCTGAGAGAATTTAAAGCAAAAAGTTTAGAGGAGTTTAAAGAGAAAAACCGTACACTAGAAGAGGCAGCCAAAATTTATGCTGAGAAAAAAGGAGTAAACTTGAAGTTTGTTTAAACAATTCTTAATTCAAGCTTGGGTTTAGAGCCAAATACATATCGAGAATAGATAGTTAAGGGCTTTTTTTTGTTGTTAGAAATATCCTGAATGTATTTAGGAGCGGTTAAACCACTTTCATTGATAAGAAGTTTTTCATTTTTATAAATTGTAATTTCTGTCATCACCACAATCTCTAAAGCTATAGAAAGCTCTTTGCTCTTTAAAATAGTCTGTTTTTTAGTAAAATTTAATTCGGCTGTAGTTTTGTCAAACCACCAGTCATTAGAGCCCATAGCTTCCTTACTAACTTCAAAAACGTTGTGATGTGAGCGGTAATATTTTTGTTGAATGTTAGGTTCATCATTTTTGTAAGAGCTAGTACCAATAGACAACGTTATTTTCTCAGGAATAAAAACAGTATCTGGATTAGACTGCCTCATTAAATTATAAAAAACAGCAACCTGTTGCTCACTATCCAACGCACGTTGCATGGTTTCGCTTACAATAATATCAGGAGAAATGCTTTTAGCAAACTGATATTTTGTAGCATCTGTATTTATAAAATTAATACGATGTGTTTCTAAATCGAATTTTTGAATTGTACTTTTTAACGCTTCAAAACTCAGGGGGTTTATTTCTAAAAGTGTATAGGTTATATTAAAGTTGGCATACCTCAATACAAAAGGAAGGATAAGCGAAGCAAAAGGACCAGTACCCGCGTAAAGGATATGTAGTGAGTCTTTTTGATGAATTCTTTCCTGAATAGCTCTCTCAATGCCTTTAATAAATTTACGGGTTCTTTCTAAATCATCAAGGCAATTAGCCGCCCATACTGTACCTATTGCAATACCATTTTTACAATGGATATTGTTTCGATACGCTTCACTATCTATGATTTGGTTTGAAATGCTACGCAGAAGTTGTTTGTACTCTTTTAAAGTAGAAGAATAATCAGAACTTTCTTCAAAGAGTTGAGAGCTAATGCGTAATAATTCATCTTTTAAATTCATTGTAAGTTTTTATAAGAGCTGTTATTTTGATGCAAGCTTTATAAGTGTTTGCTCCATTTCATGAATAAGCTGTTTTGAAGCAGGTTCATTTTGACGTTTTAACTCGTTTAAAATCAAACGAATTGTTTCTGGTGAATCAGTTTCTTCCTGTATGGGGTGGAAACTTTCTTTAGGAGCGAGTGAATAAAATAATGCATCAGACCATTCATTTCTTATAGCATCAATAACCAAATGAATACGATCTTCAGTTCCTTTATTAGCAACAGAATGTAGGTAATTTACATTCGTATACCAACATTCACCAGGCAACATATTTAATTGCTCATCATTTAAAATAAATTGAACTTGGTTATTGGTAACAATTGGAATATGTATACGAAAGCTTCCATCTTCATACCCTAGTTGATGATCGCGATGAGGTTTTATCTCTGCACCAACACCTAAACGTAACAAACGAGCTGATAAAATAGGAGATTGAAAAGAGTTAATGACCTCTCTAAAATAATTACAATCATTCATTATGGGGGTTTCTTGAATCGTATTGTTATCGTTTTGAAAGGCATAAATATTAGAAGCATCGCCATTGCTAGTATACAAAGGAATTGCTTTCCACTCACCTTCATATCCAGATGTGTTAAAGTGAGGAATCCAATGTTGGTTTACAACGAAAGCGTAGTCATACAAAAGCTTATCAATATCAAAAAGAAAAGGAAGCTTTAAAGATGCGGTAGTTTTAAGGTTTCTCACTTGCATGTAAAGATTAAAGTTCAAATAATTTACTAGCAAGTTACTAGAAAAATTATAAAAGAAGCACTTTTTTAGCATAAGTGCTCGATTTTTAAGCATGTATGGAAGCATACTCAAAACATAAAACTAAACGGCTAATTCGTTTTAGAATTGTTTTTTAGGTTTAAGCACAACTTGTATTCAGTGAAAAACTTTTGCTAAAGTAAAATTACCAATGCAAACGAGCCATCACAGGGTAGTGGTCAGAAAGCTTAAGATCTCCGTAGGTTTTAAACTGATTAATGGTCGCTTCTTTATCCGTTAAAACAAAGTCGATACGCATAGGGTAGACGTATCTAAAAGATTTACCTAGACCGATTCCACATTCAATAAAAGCGTCTTTTTTATCAGAAGCCAATTGTTTATAAGCCCAAGAATAAGCAGTGTTGTTAAAGTCACCACAAACAATTTTTTTGCCTTTCCAAGAGTACTCATGTTGTTGAATTAATTGAACCTGACTTACTTGTTTTACAAAACCATTTTCTAAACGTTTAAATAAACGCTCAGAACTTTTTTCTCCAAAATTTTCTTTTTTCGGATTTAGCTTTAATGATTCTAAATGTACATTATACACACGAATAGTGTCTTTTTTTACAAGAATATCAGCAAAAATCGTATTGTTAGCACTCTGTTTAAAATCGAGAGAACCAGCATTTATGATTGGGTGTTTGGAGTAAATAGCCAATCCAAATTTATTCGTTTTCGTTTTCGTTTTGATGTATTTATAAGGAAGTTTAATGTCTAACATTTTAGAGTTGTAAAATTCCTGTACAGCAATAACATCTGGACTCTCATTATTGATGAACTCGTAAATCTTCTGCTCGGTCGTTACATCATCTTCGTGTTTATAATGGTTGAATAGATGTACGTTGTAACTCATTATTTTTAAATCATTATTTAAAATGACTTCCTTATTAGAGAATTTAACCAAGGGAGTAGAAGCAAACCACCCTATAGTCAAAACAAGTAATGATAATAAAGCATTTCGATGCATTTTAATTAGCCAATACACAAAAAAAGCAATGTTTACGATAACTAAAAACGGAACAAACAACCCAAAAACAGCAAGGAAAGGAATCGTTTGTGGAGATATGTATGGAAGTGCATATGATAGCAATAAGACAGCCGCAAAAACTGAATTGATAAAGAATATAAACTTATGAGTTATCGAAAACTTTTTCATCTAATTTTTTCCTTGTTTAAATAAAAACTCTTTTTCACTTTTACTTAAAGTGTCGTAACCAGACTTACTAATTTTATCTAATATAGCGTCAACTTCTTCTTGGTTTCTAGATTTATCAACGTTTGGTTTTGGTGTTTTATTACCAGATTTATAAACTGTTTTTAGCGTTCTTTCTTTTTTAGAAAAAAGGTTGTTTATCGATTTAAAAATAGCGAGCTCCTTATTACTAGCATTACGAACATAGAAAAAACCTAGTAGAGCGCCACCTAAATGTGCTAAATGTCCACCAGCATTACCAGCAGGAATTTGAATAATATCAAGAGCAATCCAAATACAAGCTAATACCCACAGTTTTACAAAACCAATTAGCGGAAACTTTAATTCGTAGTTAGGTATATAGGTAGCAATACCAATAAAGATAGCAGAAATACCAGCCGAAGCACCCAACAAGACATTTATGTCAATCTCTTCAGCGAATACAGGAAAAAAATTATAGCTAGCTATAAAAACAATACCTCCAAAAAGTGTTCCTAATAAATAAAAACTAAGTAGTTGTTTAGAAGTAAAATATTGTTTGAATAAATGACCGATATAAAATAAAGCTATCAGGTTAAATAAAATATGTAAAAAGCTAGTGTGTAAAAAACCATAGGTAATAATCGTCCAAGGTTTGGTTAAAAAGTCATCAAAGTTGGCAGGTAACGCAAACCACTTTACTAAAAAATTAGTTCTTGATTTAAAGAAAAAATTGAAAACATTTGTTATGTGTACCAATAAAAATACAGCTAAGTTTACGTAAATTAATTGCTCAACAATTCCTGCATGTTTAAATCTATATTTTAAGTTTTCAAGTACATTCATGATGTATAACTTCAGTAAGAATGAAAATTTTTAGCTACTAAATTAATGAAATTTAAATTGATTTTTTTTCCAGTACCAAGCAATAATAAAACCAATAATAGCTCCACCAATATGCGCAAAATGTGCAATATTACCTATAGAATAGCTTGTCATACCAAAAAACAAGTCACTTAAAATGATTAGAGGAATAAAGTATTTAGCAGCGATAGGGACAGGGAAGAAAATCAATGCTAGTTTGGCATTAGGATAGGTCAATCCAAACGCAACTAAAACTCCATAAATAGCACCAGAGGCACCAACGGCAGGGGTATGATATAAGCTATAAAACTCACGCATAGTTTTATTAGATAAAGTTATTAAGCTATCGTTATACTGCCCAGAACTTAAAATGTTTTGAATTTCAGCAGGAGAAACACCCATTCCAATTAACTGTTCGTATATTCCATTAAATTGATAGTAATTGGCAAGCGTGTAAATTAAACCTGCGCCAATACCAGCGGAAAAATAGAAGAATAAAAATTTATTTCGTCCCCACATTTGCTCTAGTGGAGTACCAAAAGCCCACAAACCGTACATGTTAAAAAGTAAATGTGCAGGACCACCATGCATAAACATGTGCGTAATATATTGCCAAGCTCCAAAATGTTCATTTTTGGGATAATGTAAAGCAAATAGATTAGTTAAATCCATGTTTAATAACTGTGGAGCAAAATACATAATTACGTTAATAATTATCAAATGCTTTATGGCTTGTGTTAATCTAGGCATAGTACTTTTATTTATTAAAAATGGCATCTATTTCATTTAAAGCTAATGTTTTAAATGTAGGTTTGCCAAAGGGTGAAATGTTAGGTTCTTTGCAAGAAAACAAGTTGTTTACTAAATTTTCTTGTTCTTTAGCATTTAAAGAAGTTCCTGTTTTTATGGCTAGTGACTTTGCAAATGATTTTGCCATCACGTCAAAGTGGCTAAAGCTAGTATCAGGGACTTCGAGTTTAATATCGTCTAATAGTTGTTCTAAAATAAGAGTGATTTGACTTTCACTTATTGAAGTGGGAATTCCAGCAATAACCACACTTTCTTTAGTGAATTCATCAAACATAAAACCAGCACTCTCTAAATCGGATTTTATACTGTATATCATTTCTATGTCAGATGAAGAAAAAGAAATGTTTACAGGAAACAGCAGTTGCTGACTGCTTGCTTCTTTAACAGTAATATTCTCTAAAAATTCTTCATACAAAACACGTTGATGTGCTAAAGATTGATGAATTAATACCACACCTGATTTTATAGAACTCAACAAGTATTTTTTTTGAATTTGGAAAGTTTTTCCTGTTTCAGTTTCTTGTTCAGATTCAAAAAGTTGCTCTTGCTGAATAGGTTCAAAAGTTTCAGAATTGCTATACAAAGCCTCCCAGTTTCCAACATCTTTTTTAAAGTTAGATTGGTAACTCTGTGTTGTACTGCTTTTCGGAGAGCTACTCGTACTCAAAGGCTCTTTATAATTAGTTTCCGTTTTAAACGGATTAAATGTAGGATCAACAGTTATTGGAGGAACAGATGAATTACTCTTTTTACTATAATCGTAAGGAGTATCTAAGGTAGCATCTCTGTCAAAATCCAATACAGGAGCTACATTATACTGTCCCAAACTGTGTTTTACAGTAGCACGTAAAATAGCATACAATGCTTTTTCGTTATCAAACTTAATTTCCGTTTTTGTCGGGTGAATGTTGATATCAATTGTATTAGGAGGAACCTCTAAATACAAGAAATAAGAAGGATGCGAACCATTTTCTAATAACCCCTCAAAAGCATTTACTACAGCATGGTTTAAATAAGAACTTTTTATAAAACGGTTATTTACAAAAAAGAATTGTTCACCACGTTTTTTCTTTGCAAATTCAGGTTTAGCAACAAAACCGTTAACAGTAATAATATCTGTTTGCTCATTAATAGGAACCAATTTTTCGTTCATTTTAGTTCCAAAAATAGCTACAATACGTTTGCGTAAGTTACTTTTCTTTAAGTGATAAAGCTCGTTGTTGTTGTGGTGTAATAAAAAAGAAATAGTAGGATGTGCTAAAGCTACACGTTGAAATTCATCAACTATATGACGCGTTTCAACAGTGTCAGATTTTAAAAAGTTACGACGCGCAGGAATGTTAAAAAATAAGTTTTTAACAGCAATACTAGTCCCTTTCGCGGTTGACACTACTTCTTGAGAGGTTATTTCACTTCCTTCAATTTTTATCTGTGTTCCTAACTCAGCATTTTCCTGCTTCGTTTTTAATTCAACATGTGCAATGGCAGCAATAGAAGCTAAAGCTTCTCCACGAAAACCTTTGGTGGTTAGATTGAATAAGTCTTGTGCATCTTTAATTTTTGAAGTGGCATGACGTGCAAAACTTAAGCGGGCATCGGTAGCGCTCATTCCTTTACCATCATCAATTACTTGAATTAATGTTTTTCCAGCGTCTTTTAACAATAAGGTAATCGAAGTAGCACCAGCATCAATAGAATTTTCAATTAGCTCTTTTACTACAGAAGCAGGGCGTTGCACAACTTCTCCTGCAGCAATTTGATTCGCAACATGGTCGGGTAGTAGCTGTATAATATCGGACATTTAGTTGTTTTTAGGGGAAAAAATTGTAAGGTCAAAATCGATAATAAACAAGAAAATAAGCGTTAAAAGCAACGCTATAATCACGATGGTTTTGTTCAGTTTGTAACCAGATTCTTTTAATTCGTCAAAAGCAGCATTGAATTTTCCCTTTAAACTCTTTCTTTTTCCAACAGTAGTTCTGTACTCATCAAACTTATGTTTTACTTGATAAGGGTTACCTTCCCCTTTGTAATAACGAGGTTTGTAATCGAACTTTTTATTTTCTCTTTTGATAAATCCCATAAAATTATTGCTTCTTTAATAGCTTAAGTGGAACAAAAATCACACCAAATAAGACGAATTCCAAAGTTACTGAATTATAGACAGGTGGTCAAAAAATGTGTATAAATTAAAGTTAAAAAGCGTCAAGATTATATTGAATCTTGACGCTTTGAATACTGTTTTCTCTAAAAGGGTTGTCTAAAAACCTACAGCGTTTGAGCTGCGCTCTTGATTCTTAATTGCTGCCATTTTAATTGCCGCTACGGCACATTCAATTCCTTTATTTCCTAGTTTACCACCAGAACGATCAATAGATTGTTGTTTGGTGTTGTCGGTCAATACACAGAAAATTACAGGAACATCGTATTGAATGTTTAAATCTACAATTCCTTGAGTAACTCCTTCACATACAAAATCGAAATGCTTGGTTTCACCCTGAATCACATTCCCAACGGCTATGATAGCATCCAATTTTTGTGTTTCGATCATTTTTTTGCATCCATACACTAATTCGAAACTACCAGGAACATCCCAAGAAACAATATTTTCCTCGGTGGCTCCACAATCTAGTAAAGTTTCAATAGCACCTTTATGAAGGTTTTTAGTGATTTCAGGATTCCATTCTGAAACAACAATCCCAAATCGAAAAGGTTTCGCATTTGGGATTGTTGCTTTATCGTAATAAGATAAATTTGTTGTTGCCATTATTGAGCGTATTTTGCACTGTTGATATATTTTTCAATATCTCTTCCTTGATCAGAATCAGCGTATTTTTCTTTAATGGTTGTATAAAGTTTTTCAGCTTTACCATACTCTTTTAAGTCCATTGCAACTTGAGCTGCTTTGAATAAAAATAGAGGAGTCGTAAATTGATTGTCTTTTTTATTAGCTGCTTTTTGGTAGTAATCTAAAGCATCTTCTGGTTGGTTAATATCAGCAAAAGCATCACCAATTGCACCAATAGCAGTAGGTCCTAATAACTCGTCATCAGAACTAAAATTTCCTAAATACTCAATAGCTTCTTCATACTTTTTCATCTTTAAGTAAGAAATACCAGCATAATAGTTTGCTAAGTTTCCTGCCTTTGTACCACTGAATTGATCTGCAATATCAATAAAACCATACTTTCCATCGCCCCCTTCTAAACCTAAAGTATATAAAGAATCGGCAATAGCACCAGCAGAAGTACTTGCTTTTTCGAAGAAAGTACGAGGGTATGCTAATTCGTTAGAAGCTTCTTGTTGTGTTGGCTCAGCAATAAATTTGTTGTAAGCTAAGTACACTAAAATTAAAGCTGCAACAGCTACCAATCCGTAAAATAATGGCTTGCTATTTTTTTCAATCCACTCCTCTGATTTATTCGCGGTATCATCTAAAGTGTTAAATACTTCAGCTGTAGTACTTTGTGATTCATCAAATGTTTCTTCTACTTCTTGTGTAACCTTTTCTTTCTTAGGTTTGTAACCTCTTTTCTTGTATGTAGCCATAATTGCTTAAAAAATTAGTGGCGACAAAAATAGTTTTTTTAATTGGATTTTAAAAGTCGTTTTTTCGTAAATTTTCGATAATTTGCGCTTTCTTTTAGTAACAGGGCTTATTCATGTATTTGCAAAAACTATCTTTGGTAAATTTTAAAAATATTGAATCGCAAACTTTTGATTTTCAAAAGAAAATTAACTGCTTTGTAGGAAATAATGGTATTGGAAAAACCAATGTGTTAGATGCAATTTATTACCTGTCATTTGCGAAAAGTTACTTCAATTCGATTGCTGGGCAAAATATCCGACACGGTCAAGATTTTTTTATGGTTGAAGGAGATTATTTGTTAAATGATCGGCAAGAAAAAATTATCTGCTCCTTAAAAAGAGGTCAGAAAAAAGTATTGAAACGCAACGGGAAAGCTTACGAAAAGTTTTCTGAACATATAGGGCAGTTACCCTTGGTGATCATTTCTCCTGCAGATAGGGATTTAATTGTTGAAGGAAGCGAAACTCGTCGTAAATTTATTGACGGAGTCATCTCTCAACAAGATAAAAAATACTTACAAGCGTTAATTTCGTATACCAAAACGATAAGTCAGCGAAATGCATTGTTAAAATACTTTGCTGCCAATAGAACATTTGATGCGCTAAACTTAAAGGTATACGATGAGCAGTTAATTGAGTACGGAACGATTATCTATAACAAAAGAAAAATTTTTTTAGAAGAGTTTGTACCTATTTTTAATGCCAAGCATAAAATTATTTCTGGAGCCAATGAAGAAGTAAATTTGCGTTATAAAAGTCAGTTACACGAGGTGTCTTTAGAAGTTTTGTTGCAACAAAATTTAGAGAAAGATAGGATGCTACAGTATACATCGGTTGGGATTCATAAAGACGATTTAAATTTTGAAATAGAGGAGCATCCAATCAAAAAATTTGGTTCTCAAGGACAACAAAAATCCTATTTAATAGCATTAAAATTAGCGCAGTTTGAATTTATTAAAAAGCAGTCTAACGTTACTCCAATTTTATTATTGGATGATATCTTTGATAAGTTAGATGAAAACCGGGTGGCTCAGATTGTTGATTTAGTAAATAGCGATGAATTTGGGCAAATTTTTATTACAGATACGCATGCCGATCGAACAGAGGAGGTGATAAAAAAGAGCAATCAAGAATATCAGGTTTTTAAGTTATAATTAGCAAGGCAAAAAGTAAGATTAAATGGCCAAAAGAGAAAACGATAGCTTTTCAATTAAAGATTTAATGGGGAGTTTTATTCAAGAGAATAACAAACTGAAAAAAGGTTTTCAAAAAATACATATTGATGAGGCTTGGGAGAAATTAATGGGGGCAGGGGTTGCTTCCTACACAAGTGAGGTAAAACTACAAAATGGAACACTAGTTGTACGTTTGTCTTCCTCTGTATTACGAGAAGAATTAAGTTACGGGAAAGAGAAAATTATACGTATGATAAATGAGGAAATTGGCGAGGAATTGGTGAAAAAAATAATGTTGGTTTAACTTTTAAATTAAGTAGCATGGGGAATAATAGATTTGTACCCGAACTTTTCGGTGGGCTATTTGTTTCTGATTTATCAAACCTCTCTGTGTTGTTTTTATTTGTAATATGATGTGTTTTTTTCTTGATTTACGATTATTGTTAACTCTTTCCTTAATCAATTTTACATAAAATTCTAGTATCGTTGTTGTCCAGCTGCGATAACGAGATTTGCTGTGTAATTCATAACTTTTTCAATTGCAGTTGTTTATATGGTGACTAAAAAGATTCAAATCAATTTGTTGTATTTTTACACAGTAAAATTGTCGTATCATTGATTGAAATTTGTTTGGTGGATAACGAACAACTAAAAAAGAAAATAGGGCAACGTATTGTAGCGTTGAGAAGTCAAAAGGGATGGAGTCAATCCGATTTGGCTAAAGCTTGCAATAAAGATAGACGAACACTTGAAAAGTTGGAAAAAGGAGAGGTCAATCCAACAATCTATTCACTATTAGAGATTTGTAATGCTCTGGGAGTTTCCTTAAAAGAGTTGGTTAATTTTTAATCAATTCCTCAATCTTCAATACTTCTTTTCGTCAATTTATTTCTAGCTCTTTTTCTGTCGTTAATGCGGATTTAAAAAAGTACTTCCCTCTATTTTTTAATCAAATTTTTAGTGTATCTCATCGATAGTAAAAACAAAAAACTCGTTACAATTAAGTAACGAGTTTTTATAGATCTTATTAAGAAGCTTCTTTCTTAGAACATTTCTCTACCAGAAAAGTGGAAAGCACCTTCGATAGCTGCGTTTTCATCAGAATCAGAACCGTGTACTGCATTTTCTCCAATAGAAGTAGCGTATAACTGACGAATAGTTCCTTCAGCAGCTTCAGCAGGGTTTGTAGCACCAATTAACGTTCTAAAATCTTCAACTGCGTTGTCTTTTTCTAAGATTGCAGCGATGATTGGTCCGCGAGTCATAAACTCTACTAATTCACCAAAGAAAGGACGTTCACTGTGTACTCCGTAAAAAGTCTCAGCATCACGCTTAGTCATTTGTGTTTTTTTCATAGCTACGATTCTGAAACCTGCAGCATTAATTTTTTCTAAAATTGCACCAGTATGTCCGTTTTCAACAGCATCTGGTTTAATCATTGTAAAAGTTCTATTTGTTGCCATTATTAAATGTAATAAATATCAGTATATGATAAATTCCTTAATTGTTGTTATTTATGCAAACCTCGCATAAATTCGGCGCAAAAATACACTTTTTAATGTTATTAACAAGTTAAGGGTATATTTGATTGATTTCTTGTAAGATAGAATGGTTTTTACCACGCATTTGAAAACTAACTTTTTTAGCTTTTAAATCCAGTAGCAGCGTTCCATAGCTTAAAGAGTTTACTACATTACCAATTCTTACGTCATTTTTTTCTGAGGTAAATGAAGAATAAGCGTGTGTTAATCCACTTGATGTAAAATCAATAATAGGGTAAGCAAGTCCTTCAAGGGTTATTTTAGAAAACTCAGAAATATGTCTATCTCCAGAAAGAAGAATAACATTGGTGTTGGTTGATTTTTGAATCAAACCGAACAATTTATCCACTTCGTGTGGAAAGTTAGCCCATTTTTCAAATCCGTGCTCTTTAGGTAGTATTTGAATGCTGCTAACTATTACAGTAAAGGTTGCTGTAGAGTTTGTTAATTCGTCGGTAAGCCACTCCCATTGAGTTTTGCCTAAAATAGTACCTTCGTTATAGGGGTTTGGTTGAAAACGTTGTCCGTTTGTACCCTTGGTAAGCGAGGTTCTAAAATAGCGAGTATCTAAAACAATAATCTTAACACTACCATCTTTTGTGTGAAAAGTTTGAGTGTGATAAACTCCTTTTTGTTTTCTCCTAGGAGAATCTTTTGGTATATCTAAAAAGTCTAAAAATAATTGTTGACTTTGATCTTTCATTTCAAACTCAACTCCTGCATCATTTTTGCCATAATCATGATCATCCCATGTAGCAAGCACAGGAATCTTAGTCGTTAGTTCTTTATAAGCTGTTACTTTTTTTTGTGTATTATACATGCGTTTCATTTTACGCATGTTATTCGTATCGGCATAAATATTATCTCCACCCCATACCCATAGGTCTGGTTGTAGTGATAGAAGGTCTTCCCAAAATGGGTTGTTAAGTCTTTGGTTGTTACAAGACCCAAAAGCAATGGTAAATGTTTCTTGACTAAAAGAAACAAAAGATATGCTTAGAAAAAAGATTAAAAAGGCTGTAAATTTAGTAGATTTCATTAAGTTTTAATTTTGAAACGAAGAAACAAAAAGAAACTCATAAAAAGGTTAATATAGCATTAATTTGTATATTCGCCTTTTATGATTTTAAAACACTTTACAGAACTGCAAGAATTCTTGTCAGAACCTAGAAATGTTGTAATCATTGGGCATAGAAACCCAGATGGAGATGCAATAGGTTCAACATTAGGATTGAAACATTATTTAGATAAAAAAGGACATACGACTCAGGTGTTGATGCCAAATGAGTATCCTGATTTTTTACATTGGATTCCGGGATCCGAAACCGTAAAACGTTTTGACCGTCAAAATACTCAATCAGTCAAAGCTTTGAGAAAATCGGACCTCGTTTTTTTATTAGACTTTAACGCGTTGCACAGAGTGGGGGGTGATATGCAAAATACATTAGAGCATTATGAACACGATTTTGCGTTGATAGATCATCATCAACAACCAGATGATTTTATGTATATGTATTCAGATACAACCATGTCTTCAACATGTCAAATGGTATATAACTTTATTGAAATGATGGGAGATGTTGCGTTGATAGATAAAAATATAGCAACTTGCTTATATACAGGGATTATGACCGATACAGGTTCGTTCCGATTTAGATCAACAACCAGTACTACTCATAGAATCATTGCAGACTTAATAGATAAAGGAGCTGAAAACGATAGGATTCACAGCAATGTTCATGATGCAAATTCATACAATAGACTGCTGTTATTAGGGCAAGCATTGAGTAACATGAAAGTTTTACCTGAATACAAAACCGCTTTCATTACCTTAACAGAAGAAGAGAAAAAGAAATTTCACTACGAAAAAGGAGATACTGAAGGAGTGGTAAATTATGCGTTATCTTTGAAAGGAATTGTATTTGCAGCCATCTTTATAGAAGATGAAGAGCAAGGAATGGTAAAAATATCTTTCCGTTCCAAAGGGAAGTTTTCTGTAAATCAGTTTGCACGGAATTATTTTAATGGAGGAGGACATGATAATGCAGCAGGAGGAAGAAGTGATGATAGCATGGAAAATACGATAGAGAGATTTAAGTCGTTATTACCTACATACCAACAAGAGTTAGAAAATTCGTATGAAGCATAAAACAATACTTTTTGTTCTTGCCACCTTAGTTGTGATTTCTTGTAAAGAACCTCAGGCAAGAAGACCCAAGCAACAAGGTACGACCAATTTTTATAAAGAAGTTCTTAAAGAAAATAAGAAGCTAAATGCTTTAGAGAAAAAACGCTTGGAACAATGGGTGGCTAAAGATACTATTAAAGAGTATAAAAGTTCACCTAATGGTTTTTGGTATGCTTATATAACAAAGGATACCTTAAACTCTTACACTCCTCAAGTTGAAGATTTGGTCATGTTATCATACGATGTAACCGACCTTCATGGAATGGTTCTTTATGAAAAAAAGGAGAGAAGTTATAAGGTAGATAAGGAAGATTTTATTCCTGCATTGCAAGATGGAATAAAGTTGATGAAAAAAGGAGAAACCATTACATTTGTCATTCCATCTTACAGAGCTTTTGGAGTTACAGGTGATGGAAATAAAATAGCTGTAAATCAGCCAATACAAAGTACAGTAACATTAATCGATATAAAATCAAAAAAAGAAGAATGAAATTAACCAACATTTTAGCAGCTACAGTTGTAGGTTTATCAATTGTTTCATGCAGTAACGGTCAGTTTAAACAAAAAAGTTCATTAGCAACAGAAGTAGACTCTGTAAGCTACACTTTAGGTTTAGATATGGCTAATAAAATCAAAATGAATTTTGATGAAATGGATCAAGATTTATTTGTACAAGGATTTAAAAACGGAATGGACTCTACAAATTTATTAGTTGAGTCGAAAGATATAAACAATATTTTAAGAGCATTTTTTCAGAAAAAACAACAAGAAAAAATGAAAGAAATGCAAGAAGAGCAAGCTAAAAAAGCAGAAGCTGAATTTGGAGATAACAAAAAGGCTGGAGAAGAGTTTTTAGCTGCTAATAAGGCAAAGGAAGGAGTGAAAACTACTGAAAGTGGTTTACAGTATCTTGTTTTAAAAGAAGGAGAAGGAGAGGCGCCTACCGCAAATTCTAGAGTTAAGGTTCATTACCACGGTACTTTAATAGACGGAACAGTGTTTGATAGCTCGGTAGAAAGAGGAGAGCCAACTGAATTTGGAGTAGGTCAGGTAATTAAAGGATGGACAGAAGGTTTACAGTTAATGAAGCCTGGAGCTAAATACAAGTTCTTTATCCCTCAAGAATTAGCTTACGGAGCACAACAAAGAGGACAGCATATCAAGCCTTTCTCAGCGTTAGTTTTTGAAGTAGAGTTATTAGAAGTAAAATAAATAAAGCTTAAATAGTTGATAATTAATTAGGTTAGCACTTGTTGTTAACCTAATTAATTGTTTATAGGAGAACTTAAATTAAAATAAATGAAATTAGTTAAAATAGTACTTGTAACACTAGTAGTACTTGTATCTTGCAAATCAGCGAAATACCCTAGTTTAGAAAACGGATTGTATGCAGACATCCAAACCAATCGAGGCGATATTTTAGTGAAGTTTTTTTACGATAAAGTTCCAATGACAGTAGCAAATTTTGTTGCATTAAGTGAGGGAACACATCCCAAAATGACCGATTCATTAAAAGGAATACCATTTTATGATGGGACAAAATTTCATAGAGTTATTAAAGACTTTATGATACAAGGAGGCGATAAAACAGGAACAGGTTCTGGAGATGCAGGGTATACCTTTGCAGATGAATTTCCTATGGATGAAGAAGGTAAGTTATTGTATAAACACGACGAACCAGGAATGTTGTCTATGGCAAATTACTCAAGACCTGTTACAAATTCGAGTCAGTTTTTTATAACACATAAAGCTACACCTTGGTTAGATGGAGGACATTCTGTTTTTGGTCGTGTTTTACAAGGTCAAGCTATAGTGGATACTATTCAGAAAAATGACTATATAAAGCATATCGAAATTTTAAGAATAGGAGAGGGTGCGGCTAAATTTAATGCACCAGTAGTCTTTGAACAAGAACTAGCAAACGTTGAAGAGAAAGAAGCAGAACGAAAGAAGAAACTAGAAGAGTTAAAACAAAAGTATCAAGAAGAACAAGGAATTCATAAAGCCATTACCACTGATTCTGGATTGAAAATTTTATCCTTACAAGAAGGAGATGGAAAAAAAGTAAATCCAGCACTACCAACAACAGCACACTACACATTGTATTTGGCAGACGGAAGAAAAATAGATTCTAGTTTAGACAAAGGAGAGGCTTTTGTTTTTACAGTTGATGATGAGAATTTTCCATTAATAGCAGGGTGGAAAGAAGGAGTAAAGACAATGAGAGAAGGAGATAAGGTTAGATTGTTTATCCCTTCTTATTTAGGGTATGGTGATCGTAGAATAGGTCCAATACCTCCAAAGTCAGATTTAATTTTTGAAATAGAAGTTTTAAAAGTAGGAAAGTAGTTTTGATAGAAAGTATTATAGAAAAAGATAAAGCGCTTTTAATTTATCTTAACAATTTAGGTAGTGAACAATGGGATGGTTTTTGGTTAACAATAACCAATCAATTTACTTGGACACCGCTGTTTGTTTTCGTGCTATTTTTAGTATTTAAACAGTTTGGGTGGAAAAAAGGATTGTTTACGGTATTATTTATAGCAATTATTGTTGCTTTTTCTGACCAATTCACAAATTTGATTAAAAACACAACAGAAAGAATCAGACCTTGCAATACAGAAGGTTTAAAAGAGTATTTAAGGAATTTTACATACAAGCCTAGAGGATATAGCTTTTGGTCTGGTCACGCTTCGTTATCTACTACAATAACTACTTTTATGATTTGGTTGTTGAGAAAGCACTTTAAGCTAATTTACTTGATGATTTTATTCCCTTTAATTTTTGGGTATAGTAGGTTGTATTTAGGAGTACATTTTCCTGTTGATGTAACTACGGGGTATGTTTCAGGAGTTATTTTAGGAACCCTATTTTATTTTGGATACTTAGCTTTAGAAAAGAAAATTGGCTTGGGAAAAGAATAGTGACGAAAGAGAGGAAACGGTATTGTCATTTAATCAATAAAAAAAGCTTACAATTTTGTAAGCTTTTTTTCTTTAATCCCCTAAAAAAAAATCCGAAGCTTTCGCTTCGGACTTGCGGAGAAAGAGGGATTCGAACCCCCGGTCCTGTTACAGACAACGGTTTTCAAGACCGCCGCATTCGACCACTCTGCCATTTCTCCTGAGTGCCTCATCAGGTATTTCCTGATTGCGGGTGCAAATATATGACCTTTTTTCAATTCAAAAAAAGTTTTTCACTACTTTTTTTAATAAAATTGATGCTTTAAAAGTGTTGTGAAGCGTAACGCTTTTGCAATCAATAAGTTTGGGGTAAAATAAAAATCAAAAAAAATAAAAATTAAAAATAAATAGAATTCATAACGGGGTATAATAACGGATTAGCCCATAATTATAAGAATGAAAATTATCGTTTTTAGTAAATAAATTCTACCTTCGTCCTACTAAAGAACAAGGTATGTTTAATTCATTCGGAAATATTTTAAAGCTAACTACGTTTGGTGAGTCTCATGGAGTAGCAATTGGAGGGGTAATTGATGGATTCCCTGCGGGAGTGAAAGTCGATTTTGACGCTATTCAACAAGAATTAGATCGACGTAAGCCGGGACAATCTAAAATAGTAACACAGCGTAAAGAACCAGATACGGTAGAGTTTTTGTCGGGTATTTTTGAAGGGGTGACTACAGGAGCCTCAATAGGCTTTATAATAAAGAATACTAATCAAAAAAGTAAAGACTACAACCATAATACAGATGTATACCGTCCTTCACATGCCGATTATACGTATGACAAAAAATACGGAATAAGAGATCATAGAGGTGGTGGAAGAACATCTGCAAGAGAAACCGCCAATTGGGTTGTAGCAGGAGCGCTGGCAAAGCAATTAATAAATCACATTAACATAAATGCATTTACGTCATCTGTAGGAGACGTTTTTATGGTAAAGCCATATCAAGATTTAGATTTTTCTAAAATTGAAAGTAACATTGTCCGTTGTCCTGATGAAGCATCAGCAGAAAAGATGATTGATAAGATTCATGAAATACGTAAAGCAGGTAATACTATCGGAGGAACAATAACCTGCGTAGCTCAAAATGTACCTGTAGGGTTAGGAGAACCTATTTTTCATAAGTTACATGCAGAATTAGGAAAAGCAATGCTTTCTATTAATGCAGTAAAAGGTTTTGAGTTTGGAAGTGGTTTTTGTGGCGCAAAAATGCAAGGATCAGAACACAACGATATTTTTAATCCAGATGGAACGACACAAACTAACTTGTCAGGAGGTATTCAAGGAGGAATTTCTAACGGAATGGATATTTACTTTAGAGTAGCATTTAAACCAGTAGCTACAATAATGCAAAACCAAGCTACGACAAACTCAAAAGGAGAAGCTACAGAGATACACGGAAAAGGAAGACACGATCCTTGTGTAGTGCCGAGAGCTGTGCCTATTGTTGAAGCATTAACAGCTTTAGTGCTCGCAGATTTTTGGTTGATGAATAAAACTAGAAAAGTTTAAAAAAATAAAAAGCCCAGATACATGTATCTGGGCTTTTAAATATCTTAAAAATACGATTCTTTCTAGTAAAGAGTTAACATTGCATTTTTATCGTTATTGTTAAATGTAGTAGCAGGCCCACAAGATTGCATAATAGAAGTATTGTCAGATCCAGTTGGAGTACCCGCAATATGAATAGCTCCTACACCAGCGCTTCCTTCATTAACATTTTGTCCACAGCTTTCACGTGTTTGATAATCTGTATGACGGAAACCAATACAGTGTCCAATTTCATGAGCCATAGTTCCAGCAAGTTCGCTAGAAGTAGGTGCGATAGATAATTCAAACCATCTACTGTTAATACCAAAACCTTTAGCAGGATCTCCTCTTCTAGTTGGGAAACCAGCAGCTCTACCTAAAGTGATAAACCCACCACTTTCTAATTCGTAAAACTCATTAACTTCAATATCAGCTTTAGATTTACCCTTACCACCATAAGAAACTCTTTGGTAAGTTAACTGAGAACCTAAATTGTTTAACATAACAATTGTTTTGTCTAAAGCATCAGAACCTAAAGTTCCTAAATCAGGAGAAACACTTACTGTAATGACTCTAGGTAACCCTGTTACCAAGTTCGTAGTTCGGTAATGTTCAGTGTTTGGAATGTTCGCTCCTTCACCCAACTCATCAATTTGAGCAAAAGTAAAGAACATGTCTTCTACAGCAATTCCTTTTTCTCCCATAAAGGTAGTTACTTTGGCTGAAGAAGTTTCGAAATAAGCAGCTTGTAGTTTTGAAACTATTTCGGGCGTAATTTCGTTAGTTTCGTTGTTTGGAATAGTCTCTTCTGAAGAGTTACATGCAGTAAATAAAATAACTGCAAAAGCCAAAAGGCTTAATAGTTGTGAATTTAAATTTTTCATTTTTTTGAAAGGATTTTTATTAAAAAATTTCAACGAATGTATGTTTTTATAATGGAATATGCAAAAAAAGTGTTTTATTTGCGTTAATAATATATTTTTATGAGGCTGTTTTTTCTTTTTGTTTTCGGAATATTTGTAACGTTTAAAATGTACTCACAAGTTGATTTTACTGATTATATTAAAAAAATAGAACCTCAAAAAAATCAGGAAAAAGAGTTGAAAAAAAAATATTATTTAATTCATAAAAAAGAGCTGATTTTCAATGAGAAAGAAGTGCATGTGGTACGAAAATTAGACGAGAACTTTTTGATAATAACCAGAAAAGAAAGTCCGTATTCTTTTAAAGGAAAGTTATTTGATATAAATAATAGTTGGAAACAATCGTATAGAGTCTCTCGGTTGTCAAAGAAAAAGAATAAAGAGGTAAAGGTTGTTGTTAAAACAATCAATTCAAAACGATTCTTAGATGAAGCAAAAGAAAAAAATATAAATATTGAAGTACAGCATCAATATAAAAATATTCTAACTCTAAACGTATCTTCAACTGAGATAAGTAAATTAACTTCTATGTATCAGGTAGTTTATATAGATATTCAAATAGCTCCTCACCCAGAAAAAATACCGATTGAAAAAGTAGATTTCAGTGTCAACGAGATATATAAACTTCAAAATGATTTCAAAATGATCAATGGAGAAGGAATGACTGTTTCTGTAAAAGAATTGTTATTTGATGTTGAAGATATTGATCTAAGAAACAGAGTAAAACTATACGGAAAGGAAGCAGAAGATGTTTCCAGTCATGCAACCTCAATGGCTACCATAATAGGAGGAGCAGGAAATAGTACGTACAACTCCAAAGGAGTTGCTCATCATAGTTATTTGTCATCTTCAGACTTTAGTACGCTATTACCTGATAATGACACTTACTATGTTGATAATCATATATATGTTCAAAACCATTCTTACGGAACAGAAATAGAAAATTTTTATGGAGCTGAAGCGAATGCATATGATCAAAGCACAATTGACGTTCCTGAATTGCTTCATGTATTTTCTTCAGGTAATACAGGAGAAGCAACAGCTAACGAGGGAGCTTATCAAGGAATAACGGGATATGCCAATATGACGGGTAATTATAAAATGGCTAAAAACGTTTTAGTGGTTGGAGGAGTGAATAAAGAACTAGTAGTAAATACGAGAAGTTCAAAAGGGCCTGCTTATGACGGTAGGGTAAAACCAGAATTGGTAGCGCACGGTCCAGATGGAACATCAGATGCTGCCGCGATAGTCTCTGGTTTGGCAACGTTACTACAGCATAAATATAAAGAGAAAACAAACAATTTTCCATCTTCGGCATTATTAAAATCCCTATTAATTGCAGGAGCTGATGATGTCGGTCCAAAAGGAATTGACTTTAAAAGTGGTTACGGTAATGTAAACGGTTTTCAAAGCATGAGCATTTTAGAAAACGGAAGATATATTAATGATGAAGTCTCAGGGAATGAAATAAAAGAATATTCAATTCCTATCAATACGACAGCAAAAGAAATACGAGTGGCGTTGGTTTGGAATGATGTCCCTGCAAATGTTAATGAAGATAAGGCATTGGTAAACGATTTAGATTTAGAAATAAGTAACAGTGTAAATTCGTGGTTGCCTTGGGTATTGGATGTGTCACCCTCTCAAAGTTCATTAGAAAAAGAAGCTACACAAGGAGAAGATCACTTAAATAATGTAGAGTTAATCACAATTGAAAATCCTACGACAGGCACATATAGTATTAAAGTAAAAGCAAATTCATTAGCAACTGCGACGCAAACATTTTCCATCGCTTATTTTTATAAGTCCAAAGATACCTTTACATGGAAGTATCCTAATAAAGAAGATAAATTACCAACAGAAACAGATCAATACGTACGATGGACTAATAATTTAGACTTTCCTGTAAGTAAAATAGAGTATGCTATTAACAATGGAAGTTGGACAGAAATAACAAACGCTACAAATATAACAAAACCATTTTTACGTTGGAATACTCCTGACGGTAATGGAGTAGCCCAACTAAGAGCTTTAGTAAATGGAGTATATTATACTTCTGAAGAATTTGCCATCTCTAAGGTTGTTACACCTGTGGTTGATTTTAACTGTGATGAAAATATTCAATTTAGTTGGGAACCGGTTCCAAATGCAACCACATATAATGTGCAACTGCTAGATGATACTTATATGTATACAAATTCAATAGTAAACGAAACGAATATTGTAATTCCAAAAAGTACATTTAAAACACCTTATGTGTCAGTAACACCAGTTTTTAATGGAGGAGAAGGAGTTAAAGGACAAACAATAAACTACAATTCACAAGGGGTCAACTGTTATTACAAGAATTTTTTAGCCTTTGTAAAAAATGAAAATGTAGTAGATGTTCGATTGAGTTTAAGTACTTTGACCAATGTAGCTTCAGTGGTCTTTGAAAACACACGTAATGGAGAAACAGAAGTAATTCAAACATTTGTAAATCCCAGTTTGCAGGAGCTTCAAACGGAAGATGATAAGGTTTTAGGAGGAGAAAATGAATACAGAGCTACAATTATTCTTGATGATGGAACAAAAATTTATACCGATAGTGTAAAAATAGAGTTCCCTTTTAATAATACCCTAAAAATCTATCCAAACCCTGTAATAGCATCCGAAGGAATGTTTGTGTATTCAAGAGGAAACAACTTAGATATAGAAATTGTAGATGTTACAGGAAGAATAATCTACACCAATACAATTCAAAAAATAAGACAAACCATTCCTATACCAAATTTTAAAACAGGTTTATTGTTTGTGCGTATACTAAAAGATGGACAGCAAATAGCAGTAAAGAAAATACTCGTAAAACCGTAGGTTTTTTAATAAGTAAGATTAAGGTTAAAACTTTTGTGTTATTTTTTGTAATTTTACAAAGTCACTTCGGATGATTTCGTTACTCTATCGAAATTGTATCGAGAAGTTTATACAAACCTGTTCTCGATAAAGTCATTCTAAAGACAATTTTATAATATTTTATTTAGAAATGATTATGGACTACATTAAAGGACGTGGTGCACAACACAACACACACAATAAATTTATACAACATCAACACCAGGTGTTGGATGACTTCTTGAACTATTGCGAAGTAGAAAATGAATCAGCAGACAATAATAAAACAACCTATTTAGAAATTTATCCTAAAACAATTTTAAATAAAGTAACCAGTCCAGATATTGGATTTTCTTACTCAATGAATCCATATCAAGGTTGCGAACACGGCTGTATCTATTGTTATGCACGTAACTCGCACGAATATTGGGGGTATTCAGCTGGATTAGACTTTGAACGAAAAATACTGTACAAAGCCAATGCGCCAGAATTGTTAGAAAAAAAATTACGAAGCCGTAATTGGCAACCACAAAATATTATGTTTTCAGGGAATACAGACTGTTATCAACCGATAGAAAAGAAACTTGAAATCACCCGAAAAATGCTACAAGTACTATTAAAGTTAAAGCATCCCGTAAGCATGATAACAAAAAATGCGCTAATACTTCGTGACTTAGATATTTTAAAAGAAATGGCAGCGATGAACCTAGTGAGAGTGAGTATATCCATCACATCGTTATCAGAAGAAACAAGAAGAACGGTCGAGCCAAGAACAGCAACAATTAAAAAAAGATTAGAAACAGTTAAGGTGTTAGTAGAAAATAATATTCCAGTAAATGTTATGATGGCACCAATTATACCTTCAATTAACAGTCATGAAATATTACCATTAGTAAAAAAAGTAAGCGAATTAGGAGCAACATCAGTTGCATATACAATAGTACGTTTGAATGGAGCGATAGGAGAAATTTTTACCAACTGGGTAAGAAAAACGTATCCCGATAGAGCAAACAAAATACTACACCAAATAGAAGACACACATAAAGGCTCGTTGAATGATTCACGTTATGGAAGTAGAATGAGAGGAGAAGGAAAAATAGCAGAGCAAATAAATACACAGTTCAAGCTAGCAAGAAAACTATATTTAAAAAACCAATCACTCCCTCCACTAGATTATACCAAATTTGATAAATACCAAACGAATCAAACAACACTGTTCTAAATAAAATATTGTCAAAACATTTTTCATACAATATATATAATGTATTTCGAATAATATGATTTGTTGGTATGGGCGTTTCACTTTATTGTTTGTTTCCGCTGCGCTATACCATAATAAAGTGTCGGGCTTTCCGCTGTATCTTTTGCTTAGTCTGCTAAAGACAGCCTAAGTAAAAGGATGCCGCTTCAATCCCTAACGCGGGTTATCAGTCGTTAGTCTAATAGTCGTTAGTTATAAATAAAGTAGTAGTTTTCAATAATCAATTAGTTGGTAACTTTTAAGTAGTTTATTTTTATACTATAAAATAAAAGTACTTTTACCCAATACCCAATACCC
>NZ_JBLWTZ010000009.1:0-134114 GCF_048269885.1 Tenacibaculum sp.
ATATTATGCCATAACCATCCAAGTGGTGAATTAAAACCTTCTGAGGCAGACAAAGATATTTCTGACCGTTTAATACAAGTAGGCATTATTGTGGATACTGAAGTGGTAGACCATCTTATAATATCTGAGAAGAGCTATCTTAGTTTTGGAGATATTGGGTTACTAGATGAACTTAAAAAAAGCACAAAATATGTACCCAAATACGTGTTAGAGCAGCGTCTAAAAAAAGAAGCTACTGAAATAGCTAAACGTAGTGAGAAAATAGAAATAGCTAAAGCTTTTAAAAGAAGTGGTCTTGATAATGAGTTAATCGCTAAAAACACTGGTCTTACGATTGAAGAAGTAAAAAAACTACGAGTGAAAAGGTCGTAAAACAAATTTCTAATTATAAGGTAACAAAATTAATTCGTTAATACTTTTATTTTCCCTAATCAGACTAATCGAATAAAGTAAAGAAGCAAAAAGACAAATACTACTTAACAAGAAATAAAAAACTTTTGTTTATTAGATAAAGTAACTTATTTTAAAGAAGAAAATACATTAAAAAAAAGGGGGATTCTCCCCTTTTTTTTAAATTAAGGATAAAGAAATGTAAAGCTAAAGGCTACGTTTATAGCGTGTTTTTGGCTTCTCTTATTCACTTTTTTTAAAAGTAAAGAAATCTTTATTGGTTTTTGAAACTGAAAAAATCGTATATTAGCTACGTTTAAACAGACAAACTATATATAGTTTCTTACAGTTTTATTTTAAACTGATGGATGTAATCACGGTTATCAAACTAACCTTTGCATTTTACCCCATAATTTTATCTTACCCTTATTTACTAGCATTCTCCCACAATAAGCATCATTACTATTTGTATGCTTGTCGTAGATAGAGTATGCTAAAAATTAACTAACGTATTTTAAAATTATCTATTATGAAAAAATTTTTATTAGCAGCTATTTTTTTAGCTTCAGGAACAGCTTTTGCACAGTTCGCTAATCCATTACCAACACCTAAAGCTAATTGTCTTGGATGTTCAGTTTCGCAAGTAGGACCTTCCTATGGAAATAGAGGAGCCGTAATTAACACAAGTTATGTAGATCAAACAGGACATATGAATGACGCAAGTGTTGTTCAAACCGGAGTTGGAAACCTGTCTAAAATTGATCAAGATGGTCAGAATCAAGGGTTTTCAGGAGGTTTGGGAAATGAAGCTACTGTATATCAAAGAGGAAGAAAGAACGAAACCGACATTAAACAACATGGAGATTATAACTCTGGTTTTGTAAATCAAGTAGGATATAAAAACTATGCACAACAAGATGTTGGTGTAGGTTGGGCAGAAAACAACAGAGCTTATGCTTATCAAACAGGACGTCAAAACACTTCTATTCAAAAACAACGTTATGATAATAATGTAGCTATTGTAGCACAATCAGGTAGAAGAAACTTTGCTCATCAAGATCAAAGCACAGGAACTAATGGTGCGCCAGGAAGTGTAGCGGGTATTTTACAAATTGGTAATTATAATAAAGCTAAACAAGTTCAAAGAGGTAGCTTTAATATAGATGGTATTGCTCAGTTTGGCAACGGAAATGTAGCTTCTACAAATCAATCTTCAAATGGAGGTTTAAATATTTCTGGTATTGCACAAACAGGTTGGGGTAACAAAGCTTGCGTTGATCAAAATGCAGATGCAGGGGTTAACTTAAGTTTAATTAGTCAATTTGGTGTAGAAAATCATGCTTCTGTTATTCAAGATGCACAAGGTTCTGGAAATGCTAGTTTTATTGGACAGGCAGGTTACATGAACAAAGCTTGTATTGAACAAACAGGATTATAAACTTTTAATTAAGCAACAAAGATAAGGGAGAATGGGAGGGTTTTCTTTTCCTCTCCCTTATTAATAAGAAACTAAAGTAATGATGCGAAGGATAAAAATGACATTGTGTATAATCCTATTAATATTTAGTTTAAAAGCTATGACACAACAAAATACATCTACTTACTTTGTGTCTGTACCTCAAATAGGAAGTGATGCTTCTTTTCTGGTTTTAGAAAAAAATATCAACTCATTAAATAATTTACAAGATTATGATAAATCGATTGATAATTATGATTTGTCAGTAAATCAGTTAGGAGTTAATAATGTTGTAGAAGTAAAAAACGGAATGAATGACATACAGTTGATATGGCAAAAAGGTAGAGATAACTATTATAATTTTATAGATTATTATAATAATTCACCAACAAAAATAAATGCTCTTCAAGAAGGTAATGCAAACTCATTGCTTATTTATGGAACAAACTCTTTGATGGAAAATGTAAAAATCATTCAAAAATCTAATTATAAAACAATTATAGTTAGGAATTATTAAAAAATGTTAAGGTTTATTTTTTTTAGAAACGTTTTAAAATATGTCACTCTATTTTTACTGTGTACAACTACAAGCTTTGCACAAGAAATAAGCAATGTTAAAGCTAAAATACTTATTCTTAAAAAAGATAATTTTATAACTGTAAAAGCAGAAGCTGAAAACGAAGGAGTGTTGTTTAAAGATGAGCTTAATTATAACTTATTAGTACTAAAGAAGAATAAAGAAGGAAACTATTCTAACAATAAACAATCGGGAGAATTTTCTTTAAAACCTAACGAGAAAAAAGAGCTTTCAGTAATAAGATTGAGTTTAAACCCTGATGAAGAATTAAGAGCTTATTTATTTATAAAGCACAGGAAAAAATTGATAGATAAAGACACTCTAGTAATAATACCTAAAAAGGTAGGCGTGATAAATAAAGAAAAAATAGATGAGTCTAATTTTGTATTAAAAGGATTGGTTATTGAAGAAGCAATAACAAAAATAGGAAAAGACTTTTATGATTTTTTTTATCAAGAGTATCTGCTCTCAGGCTTAAAATATCCTTTTATCATAAAAATAAAAGAAAAACCAGGATTAAGAAGAACTACAGTTTTAATTATTGAAGCTGATGATAAAAAGATTTTTGAGTTCATGACTATGCCAGGAGAAGATTTTCTTAAGCGAGCTGTTAAAGCATCTTTGGTAAGATTAAGTAGTTATTCAAAACAGAGAAACACATTATTAAGTTATAAAATTTAAAAAAGTGAATTATGAAAATAGCAACCAAACTTATAACAATAGTTTTTTTTTTACTAAGCTCATTTGCTTTTTCACAAGAACTAGTTTATAAACCGGTAAATCCATTTTTTGGAGGAAATAATCCATTTGGATATCAGCAAATTTTGGCTTCAGCTAATGCACAAAACGACTTTCAAGAAGAAGGGCAAGATCCTTTTCAACAACCTTCAGATTTAGAGAATTTTACAAATAGCTTAAACAGGCAATTACTAAATTCATTGTCGCAAGACCTATTTCAAGAACAGTTTGGAGATCAAGGATTAACTGTAGGAACTTACGTGTTTGGATCTTTAGTAGTAGAAGTTACACCTACAAGTGGAGGGTTATCAGTGAATATTTTAAACACACAAACTGGTGAACAAACACAAATAATAATACCAAACAATTAAAATAAAACGATTAACTATAACTTAAATTTTATGAGAAAACTATTACTCAAATTATTGTTCTCTTTATTAAGTTTTATCTTGTTTTCTAGTTGTGGAGCATACCTTAATCAGCCATTTCAAACAACGAATGCTAGAATAGGAGAAAACACCTCTTTTCAAAACGATTTAATTAAAAACATTCAACCTGTCGAAAAAATAATCGTAGGAGTTTATAAATTTAGAGATCAAACAGGACAATACAAGCCTACTGAAAACGGTTCTACATTTAGTACTGCGGTAACGCAAGGAGGTACATCAATTTTATTAAAATCATTAGAAGAATCAAAATGGTTTACTCCAATAGAAAGAGAAAATATCGCTAACTTATTAAATGAACGACAAATAATAAGGTCAACAAGGCAAGAATATCAAGGAGTTAACTCTACAAAAATGCCACCATTACTTTTTGCTGGAATCATTTTAGAAGGAGGTGTGGTTTCTTATGATTCTAATATTATTACAGGAGGTTCAGGAGTTCGATATTTTGGAGCGGGAGCATCTAATCAATATAGACAAGACAGAATAACCGTTTATTTAAGAGCCGTATCTACATCAAACGGACAAATTTTAAAAAATATTTACGTATCAAAAACAGTACTCTCTCAAGGAATTTCAGCAAACTTATATAGATATGTTTCTTTAAGAAGGTTGTTAGAAGTAGAAACTGGAGTAACCAAAAATGAACCTATGCAATTAGCTGTAAAAGAAGCTATAGATAAAGCAGTCGAACAGTTGATTATAGAAGGTGTTGTAGATGGTTTATGGACTCCTCAAGGAGGTAATACGGTTGTTAATCTCTTTAAAAAAGAATATTTAAAAGAAAAAAATGAAGCAGATAATACTTTATTATTTAATAGAAAACAAGAAAAAAGAAGGGCTACCAATTCAATGAGTGTTATGGGAGGAACTTCAATAATTTCTGGTGATTATTCAAATCCAGTTGCAAGGTTTGGGTTTGACTTAAAATATAGGTACTTTTTTAAGGATCCAAGATTTAGTTTCGGAGGAAGTATAGGGAAGTTTTCACTAGAAAATGAAAGGTCTTTTGAAAATACATTTTTAACATCAAGTCTATTTTTAGAATACAATATGTTGCCTTATGATAGGTTAACACCTTATGCGTATGTTGGGGTTGGATCGGTTTTAGAAAAAAACCTAGATAACCCTATGTTTAAATTTCAGTATGGTCTGGGATTAGAGTATTTAATAACCAATAAAATAGGTTTAACTCTTTATGGAGAAAACTATCTTTTAAGCTCAGATAATTTAGATAAGTTAGTTAGAGGAAAAAGAAACGATTTTATTTGGAGAATAGGAGCAGGTATAAATGTTTATTTTTAAGAAAAAAAGTAATGAAAAGCATAATAAAAATAACAATACTTTTAATGTGTGTAACCTTATTTAACTGTAGTGAAGATACTGTGGATTTTGTTGAATTTGGTACTATTAAAGGGCGTGTAGTTAAAAAGAGAAGTTTTGAACCAATAGCTAATGCTAAAATAACATTGTCACCAACCAATAATACAACTTTTACAGATGAAGATGGTTACTTTTTAATGGAGGATGTACCAGCACAAGACTACTCTGTAAGCGCAACTAAAGAAGGGTATTTAACAGGTTTTGAACCTGTAGGTTTAGGAGCAGAAACAGAAATTAATGTAGTTTTTGAATTAGATATCGAAACCGCTTTAAACGACCCGCCAACTGCGCCAGAATTAAGAGCTCCAGTTAATGGGATAGAAGATGTAAATAACACGGTAGAGTTAAGCTTTAAATCAACTGATCCAGATGAAGATGAAATAACATACAGAATAGAAGTTAAAAATGACTTAAATAATGATGTAATATCTTTTGAAAATATAAAAGACACTTTGTATACAGTAACCGATTTAAAATTTGGAGTAAAATATTTTTGGCAAGTTGCTGCTTCAGATAATATTAATGCAGAAGTATTAAGTACTGTAAGTACGTTTAAAGTGACATCAACACCTGATAATAGATACTTTTACACAAAACAAGAAGCAGGAAATAATGTTATTTACTCAGGAGATTATATCAACGAAGCACCAATAAATGAACTTTTGTTAACTTCCCCAACCACAAACTCTTGGAGACCTAGAAAAAATTCAGCAGCGAATTTGGTTGCCTTCTTACGGACAGACAATAACGAAACTCACATTTATACAATGAATACAGATGGTTCAGATGTTCAAAAAGTTACTTCTAATGTTCCTGTAGTTGCGTTTGATTTAAACGAAGTTGATTTCTCTTGGTCTTCAAACGGAGATCGAATCATATATCCGCATTACGATAAATTATATTTGATAAATAAAGATGGAAGCGGTTTACAGCAAATATATCAAACAATAGATGGTAATTACATTACTGAATGCGATTGGAGTAATGATGAATCTAAAATAGCACTGAAAACCAATAATACAAGTGGGTATAATGTACAAATCTATACGATTGATATGACAGGAAATATAATTGACACTGTTTTAACAGGAGTACAAGGTGGTGCAGGAGGAATTAATTTTACAATAGATGGAAGCTCGCTGTTATACACTAGAGATGTTTCTGAATATGAATCGAGTAATTATAGACTACTAAATAGTCATATTTTTTTATATGAGTTTGCTACGGCAGAAGTTACTGATTTATCAGAAGGAAAAGCTAATGGAACAAATGATTTAGACCCACGCTTATCACCTAATGAGGCTGAAATTATCTTTGTGAATACATCCAATGATGGAATTTCCACAAGAACAATTTATAAAGTACCTTTTAGTGAAGGATCTACAACAAGAACAGCATTGTTTGAAAATGCTACAATGCCAGATTGGGAGTAAAAGAGAACTAACAATTACTGAGAGAGCGAGCGTTAAAAACGTTCGCTTTTTTCTTGGTTAAAACTTAATAATAGTAATATTTTATCATTGATTATAAAAAGACATGAAGAATTGATTACTGGTTTTAAAAGAGTTTGGGATAATTATTATTTTAATTGGAGGTGAAATTGCTTTTGCTATTGAAGTTAAGGAGTTTTTTGGGTTTGATAATTAATTTAATGTTAGTATTAGAAAATTAAGGAGAAGTAAAAGCAAATAATTCAATTTAAAAAACATCTATTTTTAACTAATACTTACTTACAACAAATCACCACAAAACTTACCCTTAAAAAAAACAAAACACTATTAATTAGTTGATTAAAATTGCTTTTGTGATCCAGAGAGTTTCCGTTATCAAAGAAAAAAGTGTGTTTGTAGCTCTGCGAAAAAGATATTGACAGACTTTTAATCATGATTTTATAACGATAAAAAATTAGAAGATTGTAGAGATATAGTTATTATTGGTTTTTGGGTAGGTTTAAGAGTCTCTGACTTTCTTAACTTACTTGAAATTAACACGGATGATAAATTTATAACCGTTTAACATAAAAAGACAAAAAAACTCATCAGGGATTAAAGTGGTTATTCGTTTACATCATAAAATCAAAGGAGTAATTAATAAAAGGGGAATACTAAGAGTGATAACAGATGTAAAACCTTAATTTGTGATGTTTTTTGGAAAAAGAATAAAGGATAGGGATGGTTAATTTAAAAAATAAAGAAGCGAAACTAAAAAGGATAAGGTGTTTATTTATATTTTTTCTTTCCCCTCTGCTTTCCTTGTTGAAAAACAAACCCTTGAAAATCAGTGTTTTCAAGGGTTTAAAAGTGGTCCCACATGGGCTCGAACCATGGACCCCCTGATTATGAGTCAGGTGCTCTAACCAACTGAGCTATAGGACCCGTTAAATTTGGATTGCAAAAATAAAAACTTTTTTAAATAAAAACCTATTTTTTTACACTTTTCTGTTCATTAAATTTTTTCCAAAAGCACGTAACCCCTCTTTGTGTTCATTAGAAATGTTAAGGTAATCTAAGCTTTTAAATGACTTATCTGTGTAGTACTCAATAAGTTTGTGTGTCTCCTCTGGAATGTTATTTTCTTTGAAAATAGCCGAAACAGTAGCAACTTTTTCAGGGTTATTTTTTTGTTTTCCGTTGTAAAGATTTAGTAAATTTTCTTTGTCAGCATCACTTGCTATTTCTAAAGCTTTTAAATAAAGAAATGTTTTCTTATTCTCGATGATATCTCCTCCAACTTGTTTTCCAAAAGATTCAGGATCACCAAAAGTGTCTAAGTAATCATCTTGCAATTGAAAAGCAATACCTAGATTTAATCCATAGTTGTATAAATGTTGGGCTTGTTCTTCATTTGCTTTTGCAACAATAGCGCCCATTTTTAAAGCAGCAGCAACTAAAACAGAAGTTTTTAATGTAATCATCTTAATGTATTCATCAATAGTTACATCATTTCTTGTTTCAAAATCAACATCTAATTGCTGACCGTCACAAACCTCCAAAGCAGTTTTGCTAAATAATTGTGCTAGCTTTTGAAAAATTATAGGCTCGTAATTTTCAAAATATTGATAGGCTAAAATAAGCATGGCGTCACCAGACAAAATACCGGTATTGATATTCCATTTTTCATGTACAGTCTCCTTTCCTCTTCTTAAAGGAGCATCGTCCATTATGTCATCATGTACTAAAGTGAAATTATGAAAAACTTCAACAGCAAATGCGGCAGGTAAGGCTTTTTGGTAATCGTTAGAAAAAACATCAGCAGCAATTAAAGTTAACATTGGGCGAATTCTCTTGCCTCCTAATCGTAAGATGTAGTCTACTGGTTCGTAAAGGTTTTTAGGTTCTCTTGTAAATTTTTGAGATTCTAAAAAAGCAATAAAGTCTGATTGATATGATAATATGTCCAAATTTGAAAATTTTTGTAAAAATAAGGTAAACATAAATTTTAGCTACAACCTAATGTTAAAAAAAGATTAAAACTCTGGAAACTTTTTTTGTTTCTAGAGTTTCCTGTTGTACATTTGCAAACAATTATGAGAAATAAAATAATTAATAAAGCAGGAGAAATGTTTTTAACCCTTGGGTTTAAGAGCACAACGATGGATGATATTGCGAAAGAGCTTGGAATGTCCAAAAAAACATTATACAAGTACTTTTCAAATAAAACAGCCTTGGTAGATGCTAGTACAGAGTCGGTTCACAACACAATAAGCGAAACAATTGATACTGTTAAGGGGCAGAATTACAATGCTGTGGAAGAAGAATTTGCAGTAAAAGCAATTTTTAAAGAAATGTTTAAAAATGCAAAAACTTCACCGATGTATCAATTAAAGAAGTACTATCCAGAAACGTACACAAAACTCATAGAACGGGAGGTATGTATGTTTCGAGATTGTAATATAGATAACATAAAAAAAGGAATAGAGCAAGGTTTGTACAGAGCAAACATCAAAGAAGCGCTCTTAGTGAATTTTTATTTTACACTAGTTTTTGGAGTGTTTGAAAGTGAGTTGTACAGTAACGATATGCAAGAGGTTATGGAGATTGAGTATGAAATTTTAGAGTATCATATTAGGGCAATAGCGACTCCTAAAGGAGTACAAGAATTAGAAAAACAATTAAAAAATATAAACAAAAACTAAAAACAATGAGGAAATACATATACGGTGTATTTGTGTTCTTTTTTACAGGGTACCTATCTGCTCAAGAAAAAGAAATGAGTTTATCAATGCAAGAGGCGATTGATTATGCTATAAAAAACAGTTACGACAACAAAGTGTCCTTAAACGATATAGAAGCGGCTAAAAAGAAAAAATGGGAAACAACTACAATAGGTTTACCACAAATTAATGGAAAAGTAGAGTATCAAAATTGGATAAAGCAACAAGTGTCTTTATTACCAGTTGCAGCTTTTGACAATACTCAAAGTACCATAGATATTGTAGAGGAATATTTTGATGGGGCTATAAGAAATGGAAAAGAAGTAACAACGCCAACAGGTTTTATTCCTTTGAGATTTGGAACAAAACAAACAGTGAATGCATCAGTAACATTATCTCAGTTAATTTTTGATGGTTCGTATTTGGTAGGCTTGCAATCAGCAAAAACATATTTAAAAATCTCTGAACAAGCAAAGGAAAAGACAGAATTAACCACTCGTGAAGCCGTTATCAATGCTTATGGAAATGTATTGGTTACTGAAAAATCAATTGAAATTTTAGAAAACAATAAGAAAATATTAGAGAAAAACTTGAATGAAACTCAAAAAACCTACGACAATGGGTTAACCGAGTTAGAAAACGTAGAGCAATTGCAAATTACGTTAGGAAATGTAGAAAGCAACCTAAGAAATGCTGAGCGATTGAAAGAAATTGCATATCAAATGTTAAATGTTTCTTTAGGAAATTCAATAGATACCAAGTTAACATTAACTTCTACCTTAGATAATTTAGTAATCGATAATACCGATTTAAGCTTATTAGCTACTCAATTTAATATCGATAATCATATCGATTTTAAAATAGCTCGAAACGATAGAGAAAGTAAGCGTTTGTTAATGAAGTTAGAACAAAGTAAAGCTCTGCCAAGTTTATCAGCCTTTATCAATTACGGAGCTAATGCCAACTCAGATGATTTTAATTTCTTAGATAGCAATCAAAAGTGGTTTGACTATTCATTATTTGGAGTAAGTTTAAATGTGCCTATTTTCAGTAGTTTCGGAAGAAGTTCAAGAACAGCACAAGCAAAAATAGCATTAGAAAACGCTGATATCCGCTTAGAAGAAGCAAAGCAGAAGTTAAACCTACAAGTAGAAAGAGCTAAAAGTGAGTATCAATTAGGAATTGAAAACTACGAAACAGCTAAGAAAAATTTAGCATTAGCAGAACGAATAGAAAAAAAGCAACAAATAAAGTTTTTTGAAGGAATTTCTTCAAGTTTTGATTTACTACAAGCACAAAATCAGTTATACACACAACAAAATAATTATGTGCAATCAATGTTGAACGTAATTGCTAAAAAGGCACAATTAGAAAACGCATTAAACATACCACTAAAATAAAATCAACTATAATAATGAGAAGAATATATTCACTATTCGCTATTACATTGCTTTTAGCCTCATGTGGAGGTAAAAAAGAACAGTCTGTACAAGACGTAATAGCATCTAATGATTTAACTAAAATTAGAGAGAAAAAAGCATCGTTAGATACACAAATGCAAACACTATCTGATGAAATTAAGGTTTTAAACAACAAGATTTCAGAATTAGATACCAACAAGAAAGTTCCGTTAATTACAGTACTTTCTGCTAAGGAAGAGGTTTTTGATCACTATTTAGAATTACAAGGAGCAGTACAAACAAAACAAAATGTACTTATCTATCCTGAAATGCCAGGGCTTTTAACACGTATTTACGTAAAAGAAGGTCAGTACGTTAAAAAGGGACAAACCTTAGCGAAAATTGACGATGGAGGTTTGGCTAATCAATTAGCGCAAATAGAAGCACAAGCTGCATTAGCAGAAACAACGTATAAACGTCAAAAACGTTTATGGGAACAAAAAATAGGATCTGAAATTCAGTTTTTACAAGCTAAAACTAACTATGAAGCACAAACCAACGCGGTTAGTCAATTAAGAAGACAGTTAGCAAAATCGGTCATCACAGCCCCTTTTTCAGGAGTAATTGATGATGTAATTAAAGAGCAAGGAACAGTAGTAGCACCAGGAATGGGGTCTGAAGTTTTCAGAATTGTAAACTTAAAAAACATGTATATCGAAACAGATGTACCTGAAAGCTATATTACTTCTATTAAGAAAGGAAAAAATGTTGAGGTTGAGTTTCCAGTATTAGGAGAAAAGTTAACTTCTAAAATTCGTCAAGCAGGTAATTTTATTAATCCAGCAAATAGAACGTTTAAGGTAGAAGTAGGTGTGCCTAATCATGAAGGTAAGATTAAACCTAATTTAACAGCTAAGTTGAAAATAAATGATTACTCTAATGAGAAAGCAATTTTAATTCCGCAAAGTATTATTTCAGAAAATGCTAATGGAGAACAATATGTGTATGTGGTAGAAGACTTAAAAGATCAGGTTGGAACCGCTAAACAAACAATTATAACTACAGGAAAAACACAAGGAGATATTATTGAAGTTCTAAGCGGAATCGAAAACGGAACAAAAATTATAGAAGAAGGAGCTCGTAGTGTAAAAAACGGACAAGAGGTTAAGGTGTTAGCTGTTAGTAAATAGTTTTTTAGTCGGTAGAATGAAAGAGATTAAATTCCAGTTCGAAGATTTAAAAGTGTATCAAAAATCACTTGATTTTGTAGATATTGTTTATAAAGTTAGCAATACGTTTCCAAAAGAAGAAAACTATCGATTAACATCACAATTCATAAGGGCAGCCACTTCTGTTGCATTAAATATTGCAGAAGGCTCAGGAGATACAAACCCGCAATTTTCTAGATTTTTGCAAATAGCATTAGGTTCTGTTAAAGAATGTGTGGTTTGTGTAGCAATCGCTAAAAATCAAAAGTATATTTCAATAGAAGAAGAAAATAATTTAAGAGAAAGATTAGAAGAATTATCAAAGATGATAAGCAGTCTTCAAAAGTACCTTAAAAACACTAACGACTAAAAACTAAAGTCTAATGACTGAAAAACAAAAAAAACAAGTAGATAAAGAGTTTGGTTTATCCTCTTGGGCAATAAATAATAAAACAACTATCTACGTAATGATGGTTATGATACTTATAACAGGTATTTCTGCCTTTTTAAGTATGCCAAGAGAAAATTTCCCAGAAATTAGAGAAACCAAAATTTATATAAGTTCTCTGTACCCAGGAAATACAGCTGAAGACATAGAGAAGCTAATTACCGACCCGTTAGAAGATAGACTTAAAACGGTAAGTAATGTAGTAGAAATAACCTCTACATCTCAAGAAGACTACTCAATGGTGGTCGTTGAGTTTGACGAAAACATCTCAGTAGATCAAGCTAAACAAAAGGTAAAAGATGAAATAGATCAAGAAACGTCTGGAGAAGATTGGCCTACGTTTAACGGAGCGAAAGTAGAACCGAATGTTTTTGAATTAAGTATTTCTGAAGAAATGCCAATTCTAAATATCAATATCTCGGGAGATTATCCTGTAGATAAATTAAAAGAATTTGGAGAGTATCTAGAAGATGAAATTGAAGATTTACAAGAAATAAAAAAAGTAGATATCCGCGGTGCTGAAGAAAAAGAAGTTGAGGTAGCTGTTGATATTTACAAAATGATGGCAGCGCAAGTAAGTTTCCAGGATGTAATTAATGCAATTAACGGAGGTAACTTAACAATGTCTGCAGGTAATTTAATTGCTAGTGGACAACGACGTACTGTTAGAATTTTAGGAGAAATTGAGGATCCACAAGAATTACAAGATTTTGTAGTAAAATCAGAAAAAGGGAATTCAATTTACCTTAAAGATATTGCAAAAGTTTCTTTTAAAGATAAAGATAAAACTACGTATGCTCGTGAGTTTGGAGAAGCTGTAGTAATGCTGGATGTAAAAAAACGTTCAGGAAAAAATATGGTAGAGGCTGCTGAAAAAATTCAGAAAATTGTAGAAGATACCAAAGCCAATATATTTCCAAGTAATTTAAAAGTAACCATCGCTAACGATCAATCTTCAAAAACGATTGGTCAAGTAGATGATTTGGTAAATAACATCATTTTTGGGGTTATCCTGGTAGTATTAGTGTTAATGTTCTTCTTAGGGTTTAAAAATGCCTTATTTGTTGGGTTTGCAATACCAATGTCAATGTTTATGTCATTAATGATATTGAGTTGGTTAGGATATACCATGAACACCATGATTCTTTTTGGGTTAATTATGGGGCTAGGAATGTTGGTAGACAATGGTATAGTGGTTGTAGAAAACGTATACCGTTTAATGGATGAAGGAATGCCCAGAATTGAAGCCGCTAAAAAGGGAATTGGAGAAATTGCATTTCCAATTATTATCTCAACATTAACTACGGTGGCAGCCTTTGTTCCATTAGGAATGTGGCCAGGAACCATGGGGCAGTTTATGATTTATTTTCCAGTAACATTATCTGTAGTATTAGGTTCTTCATTATTTGTGGCGATCTTCTTTAACTCAGTATTGGTGTCGCAGTTTATGAGTGTTGAGGATAAAAATATGCCCTTAAGACGTATTATAATTTTATCGTCAGTAATGGCGGTGATAGGGCTATTAATAGCACTTTTAGGAGGAACGTATAGAGCGCTAGGAACGGTAATGATATTTACAGCAATCATGTTGTGGGTGTACCGATTAGCTCTACGTCCTTGGGCAAATCGTTTTCAAAATACGGTGTTACCACGTTGGGAACGTTTTTATGAAAGAATGTTAAGAGCAGCTCTAAGAGGCTGGAGACCATACATTATTTCTTTAGGTACGTTTGTTTTATTATTTATTGCTTTTGGAGGTTTTGGAGCCTCAATAGGAAGTCAACGTACAAAAGTTGAGTTTTTCCCAGACAATACACCAAATCAGATTATTGTGTATATCGAATACCCACAAGGAACGGATATTGAAAAGACAAATCTGATAATGAAAGATTTGGAAGAGCGTGTGTATAAAGTCTTAAATTCACCAGAATATATAGATAACGGATATAATTTCTTAGTAGAAAGTGTAGTGTCTCAAGTAGGAGCAGGATCTGGAAACCCACAAACAGATGGAGGTTCTACAGCAGAAATGCCTCATAGAGGAAAAATTACTGCTTCCATGCGTGAGTACAAATACCGTAGAGGAGCAGACAGTAAAGAGTTACAACGAAAAGTTACCGAAGCCTTAAGAGGAATTTACCCAGGGCTAGAAATTTCTGTAGAAAAAGAAGCGGTAGGTCCACCAGCAGGATATCCTATCAATATTGAGTTGGAAGGAAATGATTATGCTGAATTGATCAATACTGCTGAAAAGATGCGTGACTTTATCAACTCAAAAAGTATTGCAGGAATTGATGAATTAAAGATTGATGTAAATAAATCTAAACCATCAATGTTAGTAAATGTTGATCGTAAAAAAGCTGGAGAATTAGGCGTAAGTTCATCGCAAGTAGGAAACCAATTGCGTAATGCTATTTTTGGTTCGAAAGCGGGTATTTATAAAGAAGATGGGGATGACTATGATATTTATGTTCGTTTTAATAAAGAAAACAGGTATAATAAAAGTGCAATTTTTAACCAAAAAATTACTTTTAGAGACATGTCTTCAGGTACCATTAAAGAAATTCCTGTGTCGGCAGTAGCCAAACAAACAAATACCTCAGGATTTAGTGCCATTAAGCATAAAGATGTAAAAAGAGTGGTAACCGTATATTCAGCGTTAGCTCCAGGATATACAGATGCAGCTGCCATTGTATCACAAATTCAAAATGAAATGAAGACGTTTACTGAACAACCAGATTCAGTAAAAGTTGACTATACAGGACAAATTGAAGAGCAAAACAAACAAATGGCGTTCTTAATGAAAGCATTTTTTGGAGGGTTAGGGTTAATTTTCCTGATTTTAATCTTCCAGTTTAACTCTGTTTCTAAGCCCGCAATAATTATGCTAGCAATCTTCTTGAGTTTAATAGGAGTATTTGGAGGATTAATTATCACGGCAAAACCGTTCGTGATTATGATGACCATGATGGGAATTATTTCGCTGGCAGGTATTGTGGTAAACAACGGGGTAGTACTGCTCGATTATACTCAGTTATTAATTGATCGTAAAAAAGTAGAACATGGATTGTCATCTGATGAGTTTGTAGATGTACATACTTTAGGAGAAGCTATTATTAGAGGAGGAAAAGCACGTTTACGACCAGTACTTTTAACGGCAATCACAACCATTTTAGGGTTAATTCCATTGGCAACAGGTTTAAATATTAATTTCTTTACCTTAGCTAGTGAGTTGAATCCACATATATATGTTGGAGGGGACAATGTAATTTTCTGGGGTCCATTAGCATGGACTGTTATTTACGGATTATTCATAGCAACTTTCTTGACATTAATTGTAGTACCGATATTATTCTACTTAATCACCAAGTTTAAAATGTGGTTACGTAGCGTTTTATAATTGATTTTTTGTTAACTGTAAAAAGGGTTAAAAGTAATTTACTTTTAACCCTTTTTTATATTTTCGTGCTATGAATAAACCGGTTTTTACAGTTGAAGAAATAAAGAGAAAGATAGAGCATTACTGTGTGTATCAAGATCGATGTCATAAGGAGGTAGAAGAAAAACTGAAAGAATACCGTTTAATTCCAGCAGCCAGAGAACATATTTTATTACACTTATTAGAACATAATTTTTTAAATGAAGAACGCTTTGCCAAAAGTTTTGCAAGGGGAAAGTTCCGAATAAAAAAATGGGGAAAAGACCGAATTGTTAGGGAGTTGAAATTTAGAGATATTTCTGTGTATAACATAAAATCAGCTTTAAAAGAAATTGATGAAGAGGAATACATCAAAACCTTATATGAGTTGGTTGAAAAAAAGAATGAGTCCGTATCCGAAACCAATCATTTCAAACGAAAAAAGAAAATTGCAGACTACCTCTTGTACAGAGGGTTTGAAAGTAATTTAATTTACGAAGCCTTAAAAACTATTGATTCTTAAATAAGCTATCAAGGTTTATTTCACTATCAAATTGCTTCTTAGTGTAAACTGTGTTAATCTTATCGTTAACACTGCTAAAAAGCATCATAATTTTTTCAACCTGACTGTTAACTTGTTGCGCAGAGATAGAAGGAATAAAAGTCATGTCTGCTAAACGTAAAGTTTCATTTTCAAAAACATTAATACGAGCTTTAAAAGCAGGTGTTTTTAGCGACTCTATATTCAAACTATCCTTAAATTGCTTGGTAAGTGTTTGTAACTCTAAAGCATTGTTTAAAGCTTCAGTAGGACTTGTATTTTTTAATTCCTGCAAAAAATCTTCAACAATAAAGTATTCTTTCCAAGGTTTGATTTCATCAACGTATTTTTTATTTATTTCAGAGTAATCGGTATGCTTAACCGAAATGTTCATTTCAGTTTTAGTAGGGAATTCTTCTTTTTGCACACTCTTTTTTTTACAAGAAGTAACTAAAATAAATAACGAAGCAATAACCAATAAAAAACGACTCATTTTCATAAAAAAATTAAAGGATAAAAGTACATATTTTACTTGGCATTCTTTACAGAATTCAATTAGAAGTTTGAAATCAATAGATTAGGAGTCTCTTTTGTAGATAGTTAAAAAAGAACAAATGCTTTTTGCGAAATCTTAAATTTAATAACTTTGCAAACATGTATTTTTGAATAATTTAAAATGAGTGAAACGATATTAATTTTAGGAGCTTGCGGGCAAATAGGAACAGAACTAACCCAAAAATTACGCACTATTTATGGCGTAGATAATGTAATAGCTTCCGATATTAGAGAAGGGAATGCAGAAATGATGAGTTCAGGGCCTTTTGAAATCATCGATGCGACCAATCAAGAACAAATTTTAAATGTTGTTCAAAAATATACAGTAACCCAAGTGTATTTAATGGCAGCTATGCTATCGGCAACTGCAGAAAAGTATCCCTTAAAAGGTTGGGATTTAAATATGACTTCGTTATTGGCGGTGTTAGAATTGGCAAAAGAAAAACACATTGAAAAGGTGTATTGGCCTAGCTCAATGGCGGCTTTCGGACCCACTTCACCCAAAATGAATACACCACAACAAACCATTATGGAGCCTTCTACGGTTTATGGAATAAGTAAAGTTGCAGGAGAACATTGGTGTAATTATTACCATGATAAATATGGAGTAGATGTACGAAGCATTCGTTACCCAGGAATTATAAGTTGGAAAACCTTACCAGGTGGAGGAACAACTGATTATGCGGTTGATATTTATTTTGATGCGTTAAAAAAAGGAACTTTTGAATGCTTTTTGTCAGAAAATACACGTCTCCCAATGATGTATATGGACGATGCTATCAATGCAACTATCCAGTTAATGCAAGCAGATGAAGAGAATATTAAAACAAGAACTTCATACAATTTAGCGGCAATTAGTTTTACACCAGCTGAAATAGCTACTGAAATTAAAAAATACCTTCCAGAATTTACCATCACATATCATCCAGATTTTAGACAAGCGATTGCTGATAGTTGGCCTCAAGTAATTGATGATTCAGCAGCAAGAAAAGACTGGGGATGGAGACATCAGTTTGATTTAGCCTCTATGACTAAAGATATCATTACTAATTTACAAGCAAAAACTCAAGAGTCAGCAGAAGTGTAAGGTGTTGTTTTTGTTTTCGTCTATGTTATTCAAGTTTTATAGTGAATGGTAACTTAAGTTACCTATGATTCATTATGAATAAAATACTTGTTGTAATAACAATACATTTATGATGAAAAAAATTATTCAAAATAGCTTAGAAAAAGCGTTTTCTTATCAAGAGTATAGAGAGTTGGTAAGTAATTTGTTGGCTCAAGGAAAATCTACCGGACCCAACCAATCAGATGATTTATTAAATTATAGCAAGTTGAACGATAGGCGTATGAAGCGTTTAGATAAAACGCTACAACTAACCGAAGAAACACTTGCTAAAATTAAAGATGTAAAAGAACCACAAACTTGGTTAGTGTTGACTGAAGGATGGTGTGGTGATGCAGCACAAAACCTACCTGTAATTAATAAAGTAGCAGAAGAAAATCCAAACATCAATTTAAAATTAGTTTTACGAGATGAAAATTTAGAATTGATGGACGAATTTTTAACGAATGGAGGGAGGTCAATTCCTAAGTTAATTGCTTTAAATAAAGAGAATGAAGTAATCAATACGTGGGGACCAAGACCTACCACAGCGACTAAAATGGTTGTTGATTATAAAGAGAAACACGGTAGCTTGGATGCTGATTTTAAAACAGATTTACAAGTTTGGTACAATAAAAACAAAGGAGAAAATACACAAGAAGATTTAGTATCAATGCTTCAGTAATAAAGTACATAAAAAAGCTAGAAATTCCCCTTTTTGACAAAAACAAAAAGGGGAATTGTTTTCTGTATCTTTGTGCCCATAAGGAATAAATATGTTTGTAGAGTTTAGTAGTTTATCAGAAGAAGCAAAGATTTGGGTATATCCATCAAGTCGAAAATTTTACCCGCAAGAAATTGACGGTCTAAAAGAAAAGTTACATCATTTTGTAGATGGGTGGAAGTCTGAAGAGGCTGCTTTCAAAGCTTCTTTTGAGCTGAAATATGACCGTTTCATTATTTTTTCTGTTGAAGAAGGTTCTGCATTAACGAATGCAGACATTGATAAACAAGTAGCATTTATTTTACAACTACAACAAGAATATGAAGTGGAGCTGTTAGATAAGATGAATGTGTGTTTTAAGCAAGGAGAATTTATTCAGTACAAAGAAGTCAAAGAATTTAAAAAGTTGCTTAAAAAGAAGTCTGTATCAGCTAAAACCATCGTTTTTGATAATTTGGTACAAACTAAAATAGAATTAGAAAATTATTGGGAAGTGCCAATTACAGAAAGTTGGTATAGTCGATTTTTATAAGTTTTCTACAAACTCATCAACACTCAACGCATTATCTACAGAAAAGTTTCCAATCTTAGTTCTTCTTAAAACAGCTAAATGTGCTCCAGAATTTAACGCTTCTCCGTAATCATTAGCAATAGAACGAATATAAGTTCCTTTACTACACACAATTCTAAACTCAACATTAGGGAAATCAATTTTGGTAATTTCAAATTCGTTAATTTCTACTTCACGAGCTTTAATTTCGGTGGTTTCACCTTTACGAGCTAATTCATATAAGCGTTTTCCGTCTTTTTTAATGGCAGAAAAAATAGGTGGTTTTTGCTGAATTTTACCAATAAACTGTTCTGTAGTTTTATGTAGTAATTCTTCTGTGATATGTTCTGTAGGAAACGTTTCGTTAATTTCAGTTTCTAAATCGTAACTTGGTGTGGTAGCCCCCACAACAAACGTACCTGTATATTCTTTTACCTGTCCTTGATATTCGTTAATGTTTTTGGTTTGTTTACCAGTACAAATAATTAACAAGCCAGTAGCTAAAGGGTCAAGCGTTCCAGCATGTCCCACTTTAATTTTTTTAATATTAAAATGTTTACGAATATGCCAGCGAAGTTTATTCACTACCTGAAAAGAAGTCCATTCCAAAGGTTTATCAATCAATAAAACCTGTCCGTTTTTGTAATCTTCTGCAGTCATCTAGAAAAATAAAGAGTAGCCAATAGCAATTAAACCTACAATAGCACAGTATAATGAGAAGTATGATAATTTACTCTTTTTAACTAGGGCTATCATCCATGTACACGCTAATAATCCCGAGATAAAAGCTGCAATAAATCCAGCAGACAAAGGAACAATTTCTGAGCTCTGAAAATTAATATCTCCACTTAAAATATCTTTCGCTACTTTTCCTAAAATTAATGGTACCACCATTAAAAAAGAAAAACGAGCAGCTTTGGTTCGGTCTACACCTAACAATACCGACGTTGAAATAGTAGCTCCTGAACGTGAAATTCCAGGTAACATGGCAATTGCTTGAGAGATTCCTATAATTACTGAGCTTTTAAAAGAAACACTTTTGTTCGTATTCTTCGCTTTATCTGCTAATAAAAGCAATACAGCCGTTACTAAAAGCATAAAACCTACTAATAATACTTTCCCTCCAAAAAAACTTTCCAATTCTTTTTCAAAGGCTAAACCAATTACCACAGCAGGAATCATAGACAGCACTATTTTTACAGAAAATTGCATTTCCTCATTCCATTGAAACTGAAATAATCCTCTAAAAATTTCAGCAATTTCTTTTCTAAACACTACAATAGTACTTAATGCTGTTGCAGCATGTAACACTACGGTGAAAGTTAAGCTTTCTTGAGGCACAGAAGTGTCTCCAAATAAAGCTTTAGCTAATTCTAAATGACCACTAGAGGAAACGGGTAAAAATTCAGTAAGACCCTGGATAATTCCAAGGATAATTGCTTCTAATAAATCCATGCTTATTGTTTAGGATTGGCAAAAATAGCATAAATTTCTATACCCAATCCAATAATGACTAAGGTAGGAGCTAAACGAATTCTGCGCCAACTATAGATTTCTGGATTGAACACATTAGGATCATCACTACCGCCACCTGCCATTAAAATAAACCCTAAGGCAATTACAGCAATACCAATAAGCATAATGATATAGTTTCGTTTACCGAATAGAAATTCTTGTTTGGGTGAATTGTCTTTTTTCATAAATATTTTAGTAATACAAATCGTTGGTTTGTAAATTTAAGAATCGTTGTGTAGCAAAGAAGGTACTAATCCACGTAATGAAAAATGCAACCAATATAACTCCTCCAGCTACATATCCTAAAGCAATATAATCTGTAAGTAATTCTAGTGTAGGAATGTATTTGTCTACATAATAAATTAAAATACCTAAGCCACTTATTGCTATAAAAGCTCCTAATAGTCCTAGTTTTATACTTTGCCAAATAAAAGGTTTGCGAATAAAGCTTTTTGTAGCACCTACCATTTGCATGGTTTTGATATTGAATCGTTTTGAGTAAATAGACAATCGGATAGAGCTGTTGATTAAAATAATAGCAACCAACCCGAAAAAACCACTTAACACCAATAACCAAAAGCTAATGCGTTGGATGTTTTTGGTTAGTAGTTGTACTAATGGTTTGTCGTAACTTACTTCAGCAACAAAGTTGTTTTTATCAAAAGATTTTTCAAGTTCACTCATTTTTTCAGGAGTAACATAATCAGCTTTTAGATAAATGTCAATTCCGTTTTTTAACGGATTATCTCCCAAAAACTGTAAAAAATCTTCACCTAAATCTTTTTTATACTCTTTGGCAGCGTCTTCTTTAGGAATATAAACCACCTTATTAACAAACTCTTCTTTTTTAATAGACTCTTTAAGGCTTTTAATGTTTTTATCAGCAACTTCATCTTTTAAGAAAAGTGTCATAACTACTTTTTCCTTAAAGTGATTTGCAACTTTTGTTGATTTTAAAAGGACTAGACCTAAAACACCAATCATAAAAAGTACAAGTGCAATACTTACTACTACAGATATGTATGAAGATTGTAATCGGCGTTTTTGAAAAGAATCAAAAGAGGTTGTCATTAGTAAATACTGATTTTAAGGCGTTGCAAGATACAAATATTTAATTTTTAAATACTTCCTATTCTTCTATCTCTTGACATAACTCAATAAGTACACCATTGGTAGTTTTAGGATGTAAAAAAGCTACTAGTTTATTATCGGCTCCTTTTTTAGGGGTTTCGTTTAAAACTGTAAAACCTTCATCTTGTAAACGCTTAATTTCTTCTTTTATGTTATCAACTGCAAAAGCAATGTGATGAATTCCTTCTCCTTTTTTTTCTATAAACTTGGCTATAGGGCTATCAGGCTTTGTAGCTTCTAACAATTCAATCTTATTAGGGCCAGATTTAAAAAATGAAGTTTTGACTCCTTCGCTAGCAACTTCTTCAATTTTATAATGTGATTCTCCAAAAAGAGAAGCAAATAAAGCATTCGATTTTTCTAAATCTTTAACAGCGATACCAATATGTTCAATTTTGTTCATAAGGTAAAAGTAAAAAATATAGCGAACTATCTATAAACTTTCTAGCGCTATTTTTTCAGCCATTATAATAAGTACATCCGACTGGTTTATCATTGAGAGAATTTGTGAACTAATCCCTTTAAGTTGTTCATGATTGCAACAAAACTTCCAAACTTGTTCTAGGAATTGCGTAAAATCTTCACTTGTATCGTATTTAAATTGTTTGGTTTGATAAATAACAGCTAAAAGTTGTTCTATTAAGGTTGTTGAATTATTTAATACAGTAGCATAGGGAGTGTATACTTCCCATAAATCGTGTTGAGCTTCTGTTAATGTTGATGCTCCTAATTGTAAAACCTCTTTTTTCTTATTTCTACTATTTGGGATGAATGAACTTAACACAGCTCTTTTTACGGCAAACATAGATGACTCTGGTAAGTTAAGCCCCTTTAATACATCTTCTGTGGCTAACAACCAATCGCGAATATTTTTAGTGCTTTGTGTATTTTTTTTCTCAATTTGATTCGCCAACTCATGTATTTCATTCAATTGAGTTTTGAGTTGATTGGTTATTTTGGTAATCGATTTTCTCATGACTATTCTGGTAATAGTTTGGTTTCTCTTACACCGTCTTCATTTTCTGAAGTATACCATTCCATACCTTCTTCATTTAATGTCATTTTAATCTGAACAATATTTTCAGGTTTGATTTCATTTAGTTTATGAGCCTCTACAATAACTTTCGTGTTTTTTTGGGTTATTTGCCTACTTTTAATAGATGGTCTTAATTCTGAGTTAAGCTTTTTAACTAATACATCATAACTGACTTTTTCATTATAAATAGAGATAAATTCTTCAGATAATTGTTGTGAAAATCTTGATAATACAGGGTCGATTTCTCCAGTTGCTTTTATGTTTTTTTCAAGTTCATCTGTTCTTTGTGCTATTATTGAACGAAGTATAGTAGACGTTTTTCTATCAAAAGAAGTAATTTTTGAAGCATCTTTTAAGATTGTATAGGTTTGTGAATTGAAAGCAACATTATCAATAGGTTCGTAATCGGCTTCATAAGTTTCTTCTAATTCTCCAATCGCTACAGGAATGGTGAGTTCAATATTTTGCGCTTTAAAACGAGGAATAGAAAAATGTTTCAAGAGTTCATGACGTGAAAACTTTTCAGCAATTTCTAAAGATTTCAAATCAGACATTAAGCGTGCCTCTGCGATGCTGGTGGCAATTCCACCCAAGTATTCATTTAAATTTACCATAATAAAAAGTTTTTAAAATGAGGTTGTACGGTTTGGTACGGTACAACCTCGTTATAAATGTTAAGCTACAGCAGCAATACTGTCTTCTAACATGTTTAAGATTCTACTCAATCCTTCTGGTAATTCATCGTTTACGGCACGAACTTTTACCCCAAGGTTGTATGTCTTATCTACTTTCACACCTTGAGAGGTGTTTCTTTTGTACGAAGCAGAAGCTTTAAAGTTTACAATTTTGTAATTGATTCCTAATTCTGCACTAGCAGCAAACTCAGAAGACACATTTCTTGTTTCAGTAGAACTCAAACGAGCATTAAAATCAATGTTAATTTCATCAATACGAATTGATGGAATGGTAAGCATCGTTAAAAATGGTACTTTAATTTCAATTTCACTTTCAATAAAATTACTACTTACATCTGTACTTGATGGTAATCCTTCATCAGTCAATTGCTGAGGTGTTTTTCCAAGATGTGGATTGGGAACTGACTTTTTATAGTTAAAATCTACATAACGTAATTCATCTGGAGTAGCAGGGTCATTGTCTTTTTCAAATCCTACTTCTTTAATAAAATTTACAGTGGCCATTGAAGCTGCTGTTTGTGCTTGTATGGCAGCTTGTAAAGGACCTCCAACATATACGTTGAAGTCTAAACTGTTTAATTCTGGAACTAAATTTGGCATATTTTTTATTTTGTCTACCTACTCTGTTTATTATGAGGCTTTTCGGTGTTCGCCTAGTATTTCGAAATAACTGAAGACAAAATTGAAAGAATTTTAGAGTAGAGTTTCGAGGAGTAGAACTGTAAAAGTGTTGTGATAGCCCTAGGTTTTAAAGGTGGTTTTTCTCCTGCGTATTTTAGGAAATAAAAGTTTTGGTTTTATGTAGTTATTATTATTAGATTTGAAATGCTATGAAAAATTTAATAAAAATCACTTCTCTATAATATTGTATTACAGGTTGTTTATGTGTTTTCGAAAATTACGAGTAAAATTTTAAGAACATTTTTTTAAATATTCCAAGTAAAAACTCTTTTTCTGTAGTGAAATTAGTGTAGAAAGGATGGTTAACTTTTTTTACAAGAAAAAAAACAAGAGTTTATGTCATGAAAAAACAAGAGTTAAAACATTTGTAGAGGCAAGGGGTTTTTCCTGTTTGTGGGTTGTAGAATCTTGAGTAACCAGTTGATAACTTAGGTTTTAAGGGGTTTCTGTACGATTCTGTTTTTTTTATTAAGAAATAAGCCTTTATATTTAGAAAATCAAAAAATCAATTTTATTATGAAAAACACTAACCAACTTAAATTAGTATTGTTAACTCTTGTAATGAGTTTTGCTATTTCATGCGATAAGATCAATGGCAATAAATGTGATTGCGACGATTGGCAATCTCAAGTGCCAGAAGGCACTTTTTGTTACTCTGATGAAGGAAGAACAAAGGAAATGCTAAACTACAAGGAAGTTATTCAAATGCTATCAAGTTATGATAGAACAAGAATAGCTCCGCTAGAAGAAGCCTTAGGGTATGAGGATACACGTGCTAATACATTCGATTTTGTACAGTTTAAAAAGTATTTAGGACACGTAGAAAATCTGAGTAAAAAAGCAAAAATTAAAATTACGGGAATTAGTTTTATCTCTACAGCCAAAGAAAATCATAAGGATACAGGGAAAAATTATAGTAGTTTAATTTACATTCCTACGACTACAATTAATGGAGAACAAATAGCTTTTGATCCTGTGCAATCTGCAAAACAAGGAAAATTAGTAACGTTTAAAGAAATGCTAGAAAAGCATGGGTATAAATGGATATATAATACGAGAGAAGAGTTTGAAAAAGGGAAGAGAGACGATTACAATTATAGAATCAAAACAGTGAGAGAAAATAAAGCTGGATTTATGTTTGCTTCACCTCTATATAATGAGTTGTTAAGTGGAGCAGGAAACTATGGACAACTTTCTCCTCCGTACTAGTTTTATTATTTTATGACTCAGTTTGATATTCCTTTATGCTCACAGTTGGCTGTAGCTACGTTAAGCTTCTTTTTATTATTAAAAAGGAAAACCTATTTTATGAAGTTATTAACGCTTTTGTTAATAGTGACGTTTTTAACAGAAATAATTGGGAGTTATTATATAAAAGCAAGGGAGTCAAGCTTTTTTCTTTATTATGGATATACTTTTTTTCAATATATTGTTATTTATTTTCTGTATAAAAATCTGATTAGGGATAAGAAATGGTTGAAAATACCAGAGTTATTGATGGCTGTTTTTGTAGTTACATGGTTATTTGTTTTTTATTTTAAAAATATATTTTATTACCTAGTAATTATTGGATCGTTTAATGTAGGTGTCTTAGTTTTTTTATACTTAAGAGAATTGCTGCTATCTGATGAAATAATAAACTATAAAAGATTATTACCTTTTTGGGTTTCGGTAGGTTTTTTAGTTTTTCATTTACCGGCGATTCCGTTTTTTAGTTTTTGGACCTACATGAAAAATAGAGATTTATTACCAATTCTACATTCGTTAATTGTTTTAATGAATGTTATTATATCCTTTGGGTTATTATGGAGCAACAAGAAGGTAGAATATTAATAGTCACTACAATAGTAATTGTTATCATTATTGTTTTTTTAGTGACATTATTTACGGTGTTTCAACGCCGTAAGAATAAACTGTTGCAAGAGCGGGATAAAAATAAAAAACGTTACGAACGAGAAATAGCTGAGACTCAAATAGAAATAAGAGAAGAAACGTTAAGAAATATTAGTTGGGAGTTGCACGATAATATAGGACAACTCCTAACTTTAGCTAAAATACAGTTGCAACACGCTTCTCCTGAAAACATGGGAGAAATATCTGAAATTATAGCAAAAAGCTTAACGGAGGTAAGAGCCTTGTCAAAAATAATTAACCCCGATTTTATTAATAATATAAAATTAAAGGACGCATTAAATTTAGAAGTAGAGCGATTTAATAGACTAAATTATATTGATGCTAGGTTAACAATTGCAGGAGAAGAACAGGAGATTAATCAAAAACATGGAATAGTTATTTTTAGAATCCTTCAAGAGTTTTTTTCTAATACAATAAAGCATTCTAAAGGCTCTAAATTAGAAGTTTTTTTAACCTACAGAGACAATTCAATAGAGGTAAAAGCTCAAGATAATGGGGTGGGTTTTGACATGGAAAGAGTGAGGTTGAAAGGCCTAGGTTTACAGAATATAAAAGCTAGAGCTAAGCTTATTAATGCAGAGACAAAGTTTATGTCGGAACCCCAAAAAGGAACAAGTTTAATAATAAATTACTATATTTAAAGAACCTTAGTGTATTTCCCCAACAACTAAATAACCAATATAACTCAAGAAATTATGAAATACTCAGTTGTTGTTGTAGATGATCATACGTTATTATCACAAGCTATAGAAGGTATGGTAAACACTTTTGATAAATTTAAGGTGCTTTACACTTGTAAAAACGGTAAAGAGGTTGAAGAAAAGTTCTTAGCATCACCTAAAAACATACCTGATTTAGTTTTAGTAGATGTCAATATGCCTGTGATGAATGGTATTGAGACTACAGAATGGATAGTAAATAACTATCCACAAGTTCATGTGATGGCATTGTCTGTAGAGGATGCTGATGGAACCATTTTAAAAATGTTAAAAGCCGGCGCTGTAGGGTACTTGCTAAAAGATACCAAAAAAGAAATCTTAGAGAAAGCATTATTAGAAATGATGGATAACGGGTTTTACCACACCAAAAACGTAACCACATTATTGTTAGATTCCGTTTCAGGAAAAAATTCAAGAAACAATTTAGCGTTTAAGGACAATGAAATAACTTTTATGAAATTAGCATGCTCTGAATTGACCTATAAAGAAATAGCAGAAAAAATGTTTTTAAGCCCAAAAACTATTGATGGTTATCGAGACAGCCTGTTTACCAAATTAAATGTAAGAAACAGAGTGGGCTTAGTTATGTATGCCATAAAAAATAAAATTTACACTCCGTAATTTTATGCTTAAATTTGCAACATGGAAGAAACAAATAGACAGCGAAAAATAGCAGGAGTGTTGCAACAAGATTTAGTAGACGTTTTACAACGTGCTGCTCAAGATGGAATGAAGGGAGTGATTATATCGGTTTCTAAAGTTTCGGTTACTGCCGATTTGGGTGTTGCAAAAGTATACTTAAGTGTTTTTCCTTCTGAAAAAAGAGATGAAATTATTGAAGGCGTAAAATCTAATACTCCTTTAATTCGCCATGAATTAGCTCAGCGAACAAAAAATCAATTACGAAGAATGCCAGAATTGCTGTTCTTTGGAGATGATAGTTTGGATTATATTGAAGACATTGACAAGTCTTTAAAAGGAGAAGATATAGACCCTATAAAAAATCCAGATGTTTTACCTCGTCGTCAAAAACGTTAATAATTTTTGTTACTTTGGCTAGCTAAATTCATGAATGCTTGAACTTTCCTTTATACATAGCTAAGAGATACTTGTTTTCAAAAACAAGTACCAATGCAATTAATATAATCACAGCAATTGCTGTTTTTGGTGTTGTAGTTGGTACCTTGGCTTTGTTTGTTGTATTATCTGGTTTTTCAGGATTAAAAACGTTTAGTGATTCATTGCTTAATGCTTCTGATCCAGATATAAAAATTACTGCATCTAAAGGAAAGACTTTTCTGTACTCTCAAAAAATAGATAGTATTTTACAGCAAAATAAAGAGATAGAAGTGGCTTCAAAAGTAGTGGAAGAGCGTGTGTTTTTAAAATACAAAAACAAAGAACACATAGCTCAAATTAAAGGAGTAGACTCTAATTATTCAAAAATTATTCCGATAGATTCTCTGCTAACAGTAGGAACTTGGATTGATGAAGCATATAAGAATACAGCAGTAGTAGGGTACGGAATATCGTATAAATTATCATTAGGGATTTTTAATTTTGGAGAAGCACTTCAAATTTTAGTACCAAAACCAGGAAAAGGATTTATTAATGCTAATAATGCTTTTCGATCTGTTTCAACACAAATAGTAGGTGTATATACAGGGGCAGAAGAATTTCAGAACAAATATGTGTTTACTGAAACTTCACTTGCTCAAGAACTGTTAGGATATAACGATAATGAAATTACAGGTGTTGAGCTTCGCTTAAAAAAAGACGTAGATCTTGATGCATTTCAAAAGGGTTTACAAACTGTTTTAGGAGACGAATTAAAAGTGCAAAATCGTGCGCAGTTAAATACGTTGTATTATAAGGTAATTAATACTGAAAACTTTATCTCGTATTTAATCTTTACATTAATTGTTGCCATTGCTTTGTTTAATGTGATAGGGTCAATCATTATGATGATTATCGATAAACGTCAAAACCTAAAAACCCTTTTTAATTTAGGAAGTAGTATAGACGATATAAAAAGGATATTTGTATTGCAAGGTTTTTTATTAACACTTGTGGGAATGGGGATAGGAATTTTTCTAGGTGTAATCCTAGTAATCATACAACAACGTTTTGAGCTGTTAATGATTACACAAAATTTAGCATACCCAGTAGAGTTTAAGTGGTCAAACTTACTAGTAGTAGTTGTTACAATTTCAGCTTTAGGATATTTAGCAGCAAAAATTGCAAGTTCTAGAATTTCAAAAAGTTTTATTGAACGATAAAACGTTGACTTATCCTATTTCAGGAATTGTTGCATTTCCAAACTTAGTTTGTACCTCGTCAAACGCAGCAAAAACATCTTTAGGATCATCAGAAGTAACCATTTTCATTCTGTGCTCTTTAAAATGTGGAATCCCCTTAAAATAGTTTGTGTAGTGTCTTCTTGTTTCTACAACACCTAAATGTTCACCTTTCCAATCTATAGCCATTTCTAAATGACGGCGTGCCATATCAACACGTTCAGAAATTGTTGGTTTAGATAAATGTTCGCCAGTTTTAAAATAATGTTTCACTTCATTAAAAAACCAAGGATATCCAATAGAAGCACGACCAATCATACAACCATCTAGTCCGTATTTGTCACGCATTTCCATAGCTTTTTCAGGGGAATCAACATCACCATTTCCAAATACTGGAATATGCATTCTAGGATTATTTTTCACTTCAGCAATAGGGGCCCAGTCAGCATTACCTTTATACATTTGAGCACGTGTACGCCCATGGATAGAGATAGCTTTACATCCCACATCTTGTAAGCGTTCGGCAACTTCAATAATTCGAATAGAATCATGGTCCCAACCCAAACGAGTTTTTACAGTAATAGGTAAGTTGGTATGTTTTACCATGGCCTCAGTAAGAGAAACCATTAAGTCAATATCTTTTAAAATTCCAGCCCCAGCTCCTTTAGAAACTACTTTTTTTACTGGACAACCAAAATTGATATCGATAATATCTGGATTCGTTTTTTCAACAATCTCAACCGAACGTAACATAGAGTCTAGATTAGCACCAAAAATTTGAATCCCAACAGGACGTTCTTTTTCGTAAATATCTAGTTTCATTACGCTTTTAGCTGCATCGCGAATTAATCCTTCTGAAGAAATAAATTCAGTATACACTACATCTGCACCGTTTTCTTTACATAAAGCTCTAAACGGTGGATCACTCACATCTTCCATTGGTGCTAACAATAGCGGGAAATCAGGAAGTTCTATGTTACCTATTTTTACCATGCTGCAAAGTTACTTTTTTTTGAGTAATTATGTATATTTCACTTTTTAACTCATAAACTTTTTTATTGGAACTTCCTTTTGAGTCTACTTTATTCGGTTATACAGTTAATATTCATCTTGTTCTAGAATATTTAGCATTTTTTTTAGCCTTTCGTTATTATGTTTTCTTACGTAAGAAAAGGAAAGATTATATTTCTTCCAATAACAGATTGTCAATTATTTTAGGAGCTGCTATAGGAGCTTTTATTGGTTCTCGACTAGTAGGAGTGTTAGAAAATCCCTTAGTAACTTTTTCAGTAAAAAACGTCATTCAATTATTGAATGTAAAAACTATTATGGGAGGTTTGTTTGGCGGTTTAATAGGGGTAGAATTAGCAAAAAAAATAATAGGAGAAACAAAATCATCAGGTGATTTGTTTGTGTTTCCTATAATTGCGGGGATTTTTATAGGGAGAATAGGGTGTTTTCTTTCAGGAATAAATGAGTTTACCTATGGAGTAGAAACTAAATTCTTTTTAGGAATGGATTTAGGGGATGGAGTGTTAAGACATCCAGTTGCACTATATGAGTTGGTGTTTTTAATAATGCTATTCATAAGTTTAAAATACCTACAAAAGGAATACGTTTTACAATCAGGAGAACTTTTTAAGGTTTTTATGTTGGCATACTTTGGTTTTCGCTTTTGTATAGAGTTTTTAAAACCCAATACCTTTTTTGTACTAGGGTTAAGTACTATTCAAATACTATGTATAGTTTGTTATGTATATTACACGAAATTTATAATTCTAAAAATAAAAAATGCCAGAAAGAAAATATAACTACTATGATTTTACATTGAGCTTATGCCCTGAATGTTTAAAAAGAGTAGATGCCAAAATTGTTTTTGAAGATGATAAGGTGTATATGCTTAAACGTTGTAGAGAGCATGGGAACTCAAAAGTGTTGATAGCTGATGATATTGAGTATTATAAAAATATCAGAAACTACAACAAACCCAGTGAGATGCCTTATACGTTTAACACAAAAACAGCTTATGGATGTCCTTACGATTGCGGTTTATGTCCAGATCATGAACAACATTCGTGCTTAACCGTTGTTGAGGTTACTGATAGATGTAATTTAACTTGTCCTACCTGTTATGCTGGTTCATCGCCCACCTACGGACGCCATCGGACCTTAGCAGAAGTAAAAGCGATGTTAGATGCTGTGGTGAAAAATGAAAAAGAACCTGATGTAGTCCAAATTAGTGGAGGAGAGCCAACGATACATCCTGAATTTTGGGAAATTTTAGACTATGCAAAATCACTTCCTATCCGGCATTTAATGTTGAATACTAACGGAATTAAAATAGCGAAAGATCTTGCTTTTGCAGAACGATTGAAAACCTATACGCCAGATTTTGAAGTTTACTTACAGTTTGATTCCTTTGAAGATAGTGTGCTAAGAGAGTTAAGAGGAGCAGACTTGAACAGTATTCGAAAGCAAGCACTTGATAACTTGAATAAGTTAAATTTATCAACAACTTTGGTAGTTACGCTTCAAAAAGGATTAAATGATCACGAAATAGGGAAAATTATCGATTATGCTTTGCAACAAAAGTGTGTGAGAGGGGTTACGTTTCAACCAACACAAATAGCGGGAAGGCTAGAAAGCTTTAATCCTGAAACGGATAGAATGACACTTACTGAAGTTAGAAGAAAAATAATGGAACAAACTGATGTTTTCAATACTGACGATTTAATTCCAGTACCGTGTAATCCTGATGCCTTGGTAATGGGGTATGCTCTTAAATTGGGAGGAGAAGTATTTCCGTTAACTAGATATATCAACCCCAATGATTTGTTAGATAATAGTAAAAATACCATTATTTACGAGCAAGATGAAGCCTTACACGGAAAAATGATAGATTTATTTAGTACAGGGAATTCTGTTGAGGTGGCTGAAGAAAATTTGAAATCAATCATGTGTTGTTTGCCTAATATTGACGCACCAGAGTTAGGGTACGATAATTTATTTAGAGTTATAATCATGCAATTTATTGATGCTTATAATTTTGATGTACGAGCGGTAAAGAAATCATGTGTACATATAGTTGATAAAGACAATAAAATTATTCCTTTTGAGACAATGAATCTATTTTACAGGGATGATAAAAAAGAGTATTTAGAAGCGTTAAGAAAAGAAATATAAGAAAAAAGATATGGTATTTTTAGAAGTAGGTGACCTTTCAGGCTTATTTGTAATTATAGGTTTAATTATGTTTGGACCACCTATATTATTTGCTGTTATTGGCGCAGCTATCAGAAAAAAAAGTAAAACAGCCTCAAAAATTTTTTATATACTAGCTGTTTTGTATCTGATAATTGGACTAGGCATATGTGGTGGTGTACTTAGTTAAATAAGTTAAAAATGATGTTTAATTTTCGCTATTTATTTTGTTTGTAGTAGCCTGCAAATAAAGTATCTTTGCAAATTACAAGTAGTTAGAATTACGACGAATGAATCCATGCTAGATATTGAGTTGACAAAAGTTTATGTTACATGTCTGGCAATGGCTTGAGAAACTTTAGATTGATGAAGAACATTAGAAATTTTTGCATTATTGCACATATAGACCATGGTAAAAGCACCCTTGCAGATAGATTGTTAGACTATACGGGGTCAGTTACTGAGCGTGAAAAACAAAATCAGTTACTTGATAACATGGATTTAGAACGTGAACGTGGAATTACCATTAAGTCACATGCTATTCAAATGGATTATGTGTATGAGGGGGAAAATTATATATTAAACCTAATTGATACGCCAGGTCACGTAGATTTTTCTTACGAAGTTTCTCGATCAATAGCAGCTTGTGAAGGAGCATTATTAATTGTAGATGCGGCACAAAGTATACAAGCACAAACGATTTCTAACTTATACCTAGCGTTAGAAAACGACTTGGAAATTGTTCCAGTATTAAATAAAGTAGATTTACCTTCAGCTAACCCTGAAGAGGTAACAGATGATATTGTTGATTTATTAGGATGTGAGCCCGAAGATGTAATTCACGCAAGTGGAAAAACAGGATTCGGAGTAGATAATATTTTAAAAGCGATTATTGAAAAAATTCCTGCGCCTAGTGGAAATCCTGAAGCCCCTTTAAAAGCCTTGATTTTCGATTCAGTATACAATTCATATAGAGGAATTGAAACTTACTTTAGAGTAATTGATGGTTCCATCAAAAAGAATCAACAAATAAAGTTTATGGCTACTGGTAGACAGTATGGAGCAGATGAGGTAGGAACTTTAAAACTAAGCCAAGTTGTAAAAAACGAGATTAAAACAGGTGATGTAGGGTATTTAATTACAGGGATTAAAGCTGCAAAAGAAGTAAAAGTAGGAGATACTATTACCGATTTTGCCAATCCAACGACTGATAGAATTGAAGGATTTGAAGATGTAAAGCCCATGGTATTCGCAGGAATTTATCCTGTAGATACTGAAGATTATGAAGAGCTTCGTGCTTCGATGGAAAAACTACAGTTAAACGATGCTTCCTTGGTATTTCAACCAGAAAGCTCAGCAGCACTTGGGTTTGGTTTCCGATGTGGATTCTTAGGAATGTTGCACATGGAAATTATTCAAGAGCGTCTAGAACGTGAATTTAATATGACGGTAATTACTACGGTTCCTAACGTAAGTTACCATGCATTTACGAAGAAAAACCCAGATGAAGTTATTATCGTAAATAACCCATCAGATTTACCAGATCCTTCAAAATTAGATAGAGTAGAAGAACCATTCATCAAAGCTTCAATCATTACAAAGGCTGATTTCGTAGGACAAGTAATGTCACTTTGTATTGAAAAAAGAGGACAGATTGTAAATCAAACCTATTTAACTCCAGAGAGAGTGGAGTTGATTTTTGATATGCCATTGGCAGAAATCGTTTTTGATTTCTATGATCGATTAAAAACAGTATCTAAAGGATATGCGTCGTTCGATTACCACCCAATAGGAATGCAAAAATCAAAGTTAGTTCGTGTAGATATGTTACTGAATGGACAAATCGTTGATGCGCTTTCAGCTCTATTACACGATAGCAATGCGTATTCAATAGGGAAACGTATCTGTGAGAAGTTAAAAGAACTGATTCCAAGACAACAATTTGATATTCCTATTCAAGCAGCAATTGGAGCAAAAATCATTGCTCGTGAAACAGTAAAAGCTTTACGTAAAGATGTAACTGCAAAATGTTATGGAGGAGATATTTCTCGTAAACGTAAGCTTTTAGAAAAGCAGAAAAAAGGTAAAAAACGTATGCGTCAAGTAGGAAATGTAGAAATTCCACAGCAAGCGTTTATGGCGGTATTGAAGTTGAATGACTAGTTTTTTAGAAACTAGAATAAAGAAACAAGAACATAGAAAAATCCCCGTTTTGATAAAATCAAAACGGGGATTTTAATTATTGTATTATCAAATTTCCAAATTGGTATATTGAATTTAATCCCTATTCCCTAAGACTTGCAAAGCCCAATATAATAGCATTGCTAAAGATCCTAAAGCAGCTACTAAATAAGTCCTTGCAGCCCATTTTAAAGCATCTTTAGAGCCTGCTAGCTCTTCACGGGTAACCATGTTTTTGTTTTCTAACCAAGCCAAAGCTCTATTACTTGCATCATATTCAACAGGTAAGGTAATAAAACTAAAAATAGTACCTAAAGCCATAAAAGCCAAACCAGCGAGTGCAATATAAAAACCAATACCCGTACTACCAGAAGCAGCTCCGAAAGCAATTCCCCCAATTACCATCCATTGAGAAAAACGTGAGGTAATACTTACCATAGGTACTAGTTTAGAACGCATTTGTAAGTATTGATAAGCTCTGGCATGTTGTACAGCATGTCCAACCTCATGTGCAGCAACAGCAGCCGCGGCAGCATTTCGTTGGTTGTATACAGCTTCACTTAAATTTACAGTTTTGTTTTGTGGATTGTAATGATCTGTTAATCTACCAGGTGTAGAAATTACTTGAACATCAGAAATTCCATGGTCAGCTAGCATTTTTTGAGCAATTTCAGCACCACTCATTCCATTTCGCAAATGAACTTGAGAGTACTTTTTAAACTTGCGTTGTAAGGTATTACTCACTAACCAACTGAAAAGAGATATAATACCAATTAGAATATAAAATCCTATCATAAGCTATATAGTTTTAAAATTTTGTATCATTTTTGTTGGTTAAATTTACAACATAAATTATTCCAAATTATTAACGGTATAAAAAAATGTCAAAATGGCAAATCAACCTAAAATTTTAATAGTTTACACAGGAGGAACTATTGGTATGGTTAAAGACTATAATACAGGAGCATTAAAAGCGTTTGATTTTAGTCAAATATCTAGCAAAATTCCAGAATTACAGCAACTTAATTGTGAAATCAATACGGTATCGTTTGAAGAACCTATCGATTCCTCAAATATGAGTGTGGATTATTATATACAAATAGCAGAAATTATCTCCGATAATTATGACAAGTTTGACGGGTTTGTAGTGTTAACAGGATCAGATACCATGTCATATACATCATCAGCAATAAGTTTTATGTTTGAAAACTTACAAAAACCTGTAATTTTTACAGGGTCACAATTGCCTATTGGAGATTTACGAACAGATGCCAAAGAAAATTTAATTACTTCTATACAAGTTGCATCAGCGTATGAAAAAGGAAAGCCAGTAATTCAAGAAGTAGGATTGTATTTTGAATATAAGCTATACAGAGCAAATAGAACTACAAAAATAAATGCCGAACAATTCGAAGCGTTTGCTTCTATGAATTATCCACCTTTAGCAGAAAGCGGTGTCCATTTAAACTTTAATTATCCGTTACTACTCAAATCTCAGGAAGATCAAAAAGAATTAGTAGTAAGGAAGAACCTTGATAATCATGTAGCTATTTTAAAGTTGTTTCCTGGAATAACAGAATCTGTAGTGAGAAGTTTTATGAACATTCCAGATTTAAAAGGGATTATTTTAGAAACCTACGGATCAGGAAATGCACCAACCGAAAAATGGTTTGTTGATTTGTTAGAAGAATCGGTAAATAAAGGAATTTACATTGTTAATGTAACGCAATGCAAAGGAGGAAGTGTAATCTTAGGGCATTATGAAACAAGTTCAGAATTAAAACGTATTGGCATCGTTGACGGTAAGGATATTACAACCGAAACAGCCATTGCTAAAATGATGTATTTGTTGGGAGAAAAGCTTTCAAAAGAAGAATTTACGCATTATTTTCAAACACCGCTTAGAGGAGAAATGGCTTAGTTTGTAAATAAATCGTTAATTTTGTGTTTGTAACTGCTTGAAATACTATAGAAAAGAGTTAAAAAAGGTGTGGTTAATAGAAATCCTATAGATTTTTTTTAATGTACCAACATTTTTTTGTTACTTGCCACTCTGTAAAATTAAAAGCGTAATAAGTACAAGTAAAGAATTACTTATTTGTAAAAAAATAAGATATTCATAGTAAAATTTGTATTTTTAACCCGTTAACTATTTAAAATTAATTATAACAAAATGAAAAAAGTAGTAAATATCCTAACTATTACAGGATTTATGTTTTTAGGAGCTATTCAATCAACTTATGCTCAAGAAGCTGAGAAAACTTTTCACCAAGAGTTAAAGCAACGTTTTATTGAAGGAGACCCTAAGTTTATGGGAATTGTATTGGTAGCCTTAATTTTAGGTTTAGCTATTGCAATTGAAAGAATTATTTATTTAAACATGGCTACAACTAATACTAAAAAATTAGTAGCTAGCGTTGACGAAGCATTAAGTTCAGGTGGTGTAGAAGCTGCTAAAGAAGTTTGTAGAAATACAAAAGGTCCTGTTGCCTCTATTTTTTATCAAGGTTTAGAAAGAGCTGATGAAGGATTAGATGCTGCTGAAAAAGCTGTAGTAGGATACGGTGGAGTACAAATGGGATTATTAGAGAAAAACGTTTCTTGGTTATCTTTATTTATCGCATTAGCACCAATGTTAGGATTCATGGGAACTGTAATTGGTATGATTGATGCATTCGATAGAATTGCTGTAGCAAATGATATCTCTCCAGCAGTAGTAGCAGGTGGTATTAAAATTGCATTATTAACAACAGTATTTGGTCTTATCGTAGCAATTATTTTACAAATTTTCTATAACTACATTATTTCGAAAATTGATAGTATCGTTAACAACATGGAAGACGCATCAATCTCTTTAATCGATTTATTAGCTAAGTATAAAAAATAATCAATCAATATGAATAGTAAAATATTAACATTACTAGTAGCTGCAATTTCACTTATAGGTGCTGCATTGTTTTTAAATGTAGCAAGAATAGATAAAGAAGATGTAGAAGCAGTATCAAGTGCTGTTTCTCCTTTAGTAACTTATTCTTACTGGTTGTTGATTGGAGTGGTAGTAACAGCTGTTGCAGCCTCAATGTGGGGAATGTTTAAAAACCCTGCAGCATTAAAAAAGGTATTATTAGGTGTTTTAGCATTAGCAGTTCTTTTTGCAGTGTCTTATTTCTTGTCTTCAGATGCACAAGTAATTGGAGCAGATGGAGGAGAATTAGCAGCTCAAGGAAGTACATCTAAATGGGTAGGAACAGGAATTACATATAGCATTATCCTAGGAGGGATTGCTGGTGCATTCTTTGTTTGGGATTTATTAAAAGGAATCGTTAAATCGTAAGTTAATATGGCAAGAAGAGAAAACCCAGAAATTAATGCAGGTTCGATGGCAGATATTGCCTTCTTGCTACTTATCTTTTTCCTTGTAACAACTACAATGGATGTTGATTCAGGTATCCCTAAAAAGTTAGCTGAAAAAACTGATGTACAGCCACCAATTATTAAAGAAAAAAATATTTTTCAAGTTAGTATCAACCGAAATAATCAACTTTTAGTTGAAGATCAGGCAATGGAGTTGAAAGACTTAAAAGATGCGGCTATTAAATTTATTGATAATGGTGGGGGTATTGGGAACCCAATGCCAGGAATGGAAGCAGGAACTACTTGTAATTACTGTAAAGGTGATAAAGATCCTGAGTCATCAGATCATCCAACAAAAGCAGTAATCTCTGTTGAGAGTGATAGAGGTACTGAGTATGGTACGTATGTAGCTGTACAAAATGAGTTGTTAAGAGCTTACACAGAGTTGCGTAACAGATTATGCCAAGAAAAATATGGTATGAGCTTTACAGAGTTAGAGCAAGCTTTTAAAGACAGCGCAAGAAAAGATGAGTCATTAAGAAAGAAAGTTGAAGATATCAAGGCGAGTTACCCTCAAATTATTTCCGATACAGACCCAACAAATGTTCAATAATAGTAAAACAATAGAGTATGTCTAAATTTAAAAAGAAGAAAAAAGGATTGCCAGCAGTATCTACGGCATCTTTACCAGATATTGTTTTCATGTTATTATTCTTCTTCATGGTAACTACTACCATGAGAGAAACAGATTTACAGATTGATTCACCTCGTTTACCAAGTGCAAGTGAAGTAAAAAAGCTTGAGCGTAAAAGTTTAGTGAGTACAATTTATGTTGGTAAAGCTAAAGACCCAAAGTATGGTACAGGATATAACAGAATACAGTTAAACGACAAAATAGCTACTCCTGAAGAAGTACCGTCGTTTATTTATCTTGAAAGAGATAATGTTTCTGAATTAGAAGTACCATTTATGACAACTTCTATAAAAGCAGATAGAGAATCGAGTGTAGGTACCTTAGCCGATATTCGTGAGAAGTTAAGAGATGTTAACGCTCTTAAATTAAGTTTATCTACTCACAAGGGAGATGTTATTAAGAAGTAATTACTTTTAAATAAAACAAAAAGAGCAATCAATAGATTGCTCTTTTTTTATACCAAAAAGGTATCTTTATCGTTAGATAATTATCTATGAAGTATATCGTAAGTTTTTTAGTGTTTTTTCTGTCGTTTAGTGTTTTTTGTCAGAAAGATTCTTTGCAGTTAGGAGATAAGTATTGGGAAGATCAATTGTATATTGATATTACCTATAACTTATTACAAGACCAGCCAGAAGGAGTAGGTAGAACGAGCTTTTCTTACGGACTTGGAGCAGGTTATATGAAAGACATACCCTTTAACAGGAAAGGAAGAACCGCTATTGCCATTGGTTTAGGCTATAGTTATGACTCTTTTAGCCATGAATTAAAAGTATTAGAAGGAGATGTAAAAGAGTACGAAACAGACCCTGCTATATCATCAAATAAAATAAAACTTCACAATTTAGAAGTGCCTATTCAGTTTAGATGGCGCTCTTCAGATGCAAATACCTATTCTTTTTGGCGTTTTTACGCAGGATTGAAAGTTTCTTATAATTTGAGTAATACTTTTAGGTATGATTCTCCCACGGGGCAAGTTAGTTTTTCAGCTGTTGAAAAGTACAATAAATGGCAAACAGGAGTAACTTTATCTGCGGGTTACGGCACATTTAATTTCCATGTATATTACGGATTATCACCAATGTTTAAGGATGTAACTTTAAATGGAAAATCAATAGACAGCAAAATAGTTAAACTGGGGCTAAGTTTTTATTTATTATAATATATAATACGCTATAAAAGGGCTACATAAGCCAATAAAAAAGCCTAAGTATACTTCTCTTACATTGTGGGCTTTTAAATACAGTCTAGAGCTAGCAAGAAGACCAGCTAATAAAATAAAAGTTATAATAACAGGAAGTACATAAACAGTTTGTATTTGTTGGAATAACAAGAAATAGCCAACAGCGACTCCCATAGATAGCAAATGAAGGCTTCCTTTGATATTAAAGGGAAATAGTAAATATATTAAGCCTAAACCAAATACAGTTCCGTAAAACAGGTAACAGATATCTTTTACAATACTCATGCTGGCAAACATTTTTCCTAAAATTAAAAATAAAGTCATCATAAAAAAAATAGGAAACTTCCTTTCACGGATACTGTGTACTCGAAAAGATTTTATATAACCAAGAGATTTTAAAAAAACTAACAATAACATTGGTATAAAGTAGGTAGCTACAAAAACTATTGCCAATATTGTGTATTGCTGTTGTTTGTTTAAATTGATTGGCGATAACAAGAAATACAAAATAATCCCTATAGTTGGCATTACAATAGGGTGGAGCACGGTTGATATGAATTTATGCCAATGCATTAAATTTCTTTACGTAATCTTGCGACAGGAATGTCTAATTGTTCACGATATTTAGCGACTGTTCTTCTGGCGATAGGGTACCCTTTTTCTTTTAAAATTTTAGATAACTTTTCGTCGGTAAGAGGTTTTCGCTTGTCTTCCTCTTTAATAACTGTTTCTAGGATTTTTTTAATTTCTCTAGTTGATACATCTTCTCCTTGGTCGTTTTTCATCGATTCAGAAAAGAATTCCTTAATCAACTTTGTACCATAAGGTGTAGAAACATATTTGCTGCTAGCAACACGAGAAACTGTTGATACATCCATACCAATTTCATCAGCAATATCTTTTAAAATCATAGGTTTTAACTTACGTTCATCCCCCGTTAAAAAATACTCTTCTTGACGATGCATAATCGCATTCATAGTTACCAAAAGGGTCTGTTGTCGTTGTTTTATAGCGTCAATAAACCATTTTGCAGCATCTAATTTTTGTTTTATAAACAGTACCGCATCTTTTTGTGATTTAGTTTTCTCTTTAGCATCTTGGTATCCTTTTAACATGTTGTTGTATTCTCTCGAAACATGCAATTCTGGAGCATTACGAGCATTTAACGTTAAGTCTAAGTTGCCATCAATAATTCTTATTGAAAAATCAGGAACTATTTGCTCTGCGATTTTATTATTTCCAGCGTAAGAACTTCCAGGTTTTGGATTTAACTTGCTTATTTCGCTAATAACCTCTTTTAATTGTTCTTCAGAAATACCGAATTTTTCTAGAAGCTTCTTGTAGTGTTTTTTTACAAAATGATCAAAAGCCTCTTCCAAAACTCTTATAGCTAGTGCCCTGTTTTCACTTTCAGATTTAGCTTTTAATTGAATAATTAAACACTCTTTTAAATTCAAAGCACCAACACCAGTAGGGTCTAACTTTTGAACAACATTTACCAAAACACCTTGTACCTTTTCCTCATCAGTAAAAACATTTTGGGTAAAAGCTAAGTCGTCAACCAAATCTATAATATCTCTACGGATATAACCGCTATCATCAATACTACCTACTAGAAATTCAGCAATAGCTCGTTCTTCTTCATCAATTCTAAAAGTATTTAATTGATTTTTTAAAGATTGATGAAAACTAGTACCAGCTGCATAAGGAACCTGTTTGTCTTCATCATCTGATGAATAGTTGTTGGTTTGTGTTTTATAACTAGGGTATTCATCATCGCTTAAATACTCATCAATGTTTATGTCTTCAGCATCTATTTTTTCATTGCCTGAATCGTCATAATCAACATCATTGGCTAAACTATCCTCAAAATTTTCAGGCTCGTCTTTACCAGTATCTAATGCGGGATTCTCTTCAATTTCTTGTTTCAAACGTTCTTCAAAAGCTTGCGTAGGCAACTGAATTAACTTCATCAACTGTATTTGTTGTGGAGATAATTTTTGAAGTAATTTTTGATGTAAACTTTGTTTTAGCATATATACAAAGATATGAAATAGGACAAAAAAAATCGCCATTCGTAAAGGAATGACGATTGATATTTATAAGTTTTATGTTTTTTTTAAAACTCAGCGTTTTGTGGTGTTCTTGGAAAAGGAATTACATCGCGAATATTACTCATTCCAGTAGCGAATAAAACTAAACGTTCAAAACCTAAACCAAAGCCAGAATGAACAGCTGTACCAAACTTACGAGTATCCAAATACCACCATAACTCTTCTTCAGGGATATTTAGTTCAGCCATTTTTTCCTTTAAAACCTCTAAGCGTTCTTCTCTTTCAGAGCCTCCTACCATTTCTCCAATTCCAGGGAATAACACATCCATAGCACGTACGGTTTTACCGTCTTCATTCAAACGCATGTAAAACGCTTTTATATTTGCTGGATAATCAAATAAAATTACAGGGCATTTAAAGTGCTTTTCTACTAAATAACGTTCGTGTTCAGATTGTAAATCAACCCCCCATTCGTTAACAGGAAACTGAAATTTCTTCTTCTTATTAGGCTTCGAGTTTCTTAAAATGTCAATAGCTTCTGTGTAGCTTACTCGTTTGAAGTTATTGTCTACAACAAATCGTAATTTTTCTAGTAGGCCCATTTCACTACGTTGTGCTTGAGGTTTGGTTTTTTCCTCTTGTGCTAAGCGATTGTCTAAGAAAGCTAAATCGTCTTTACAATTCTCTAATACATAGTGTAATACGTATTTAATAAAGTCTTCAGAAAGATCCATGTTCGCATCTAAATCGTTAAAAGCTACCTCAGGTTCAATCATCCAAAATTCGGCTAAATGACGCGTTGTATTTGAATTTTCAGCTCTAAAAGTAGGACCAAAGGTATAAATTTTACCTAAGGCCATGGCATAGGTTTCACCTTCTAACTGACCAGAAACGGTTAAGTTGGTTTCTTTTCCAAAGAAATCTTTAGAATAATCAATTTCACCTTCTTCGTTTACAGGAGCTTTGTTTGCTTCAAACTGAGTTACTTTAAACATTTCACCAGCACCTTCAGCATCAGAACCTGTAATAATTGGGGTATTTACATAGTAAAACCCATTTTGCTGAAAATATTGGTGTACAGCAAATGATAATGCTGAACGCAAACGCATTACAGCACTAAAAGTATTCGTTCTTACGCGTAAATGTGCATTTTCACGTAGAAACTCTAAACTATGTTTTTTAGGCTGAATTGGATACTCATCAGGATTAGAATCTCCTAAGATTTCTATACTTGTTACTTGAACTTCTACTGTTTGTCCTTTACCTTGACTTTCAACTAAAGTACCTTGAATGCTTACCGCAGCTCCAGTATTTATTCTTTTTAATAAAGTTTCGTCGGTATTTTCAAAATCTACAACACACTGAATATTATTAATAGTAGAACCGTCATTTAGAGCAATAAAACGATTGCTTCTAAAAGTTCTTACCCATCCTTTTACGTGTACTTCTTGTAAAAATTTGTCAGATTGTAATAAATCTTTAACGCTACTTCTTTTCATGTCTTTATATCTTCAATAAAATCAAGCAAAGATACTTTTTTGCTGTTAATAAGCAATAAAGAGAACCAAGAATAAAGAGCTAACTTTTACCAGTTAAGCTCGATAGAAAAAAGAAGTGCTTTTAAGTGCTTATAGCTCCTCTAGAGCATTGGTAATTAAGTTCAAATTATTTGTCTTCTTTTGGGGGTAATATTTTAAACTTAGTTTCTTTTAAAACGTTCTTATTTGCGATTCTTTTCTCAAAAGAAAGTAGTAGAGAAGGTAACAATAGTAAGTTTGAAACCATAGCCAATAATAATGTAATTGAAACTAAACCTCCTAATGCGATGGTGCCTCCAAAACTTGAAACGGTAAACACTAAAAATCCAAAGAAAAGCACAATTGAGGTGTAGAACATGCTGACTCCAGTTTCTCTTAAAGCTGAGTAAACAGCAGGTTTTATTTTCCAGTTATTGGCTAATAATTCTTGTCTGTATTTTGCCAAAAAGTGAATAGTGTCATCTACTGAAATACCAAAGGCTATACTAAAAACTAATATGGTAGAGGGTTTTATAGGGATGTCAAAGAAGCCCATTAATCCACCAGTAATGAGTAGTGGTAGCATGTTAGGAATTAGTGAAATTAAAATCATTTGAGGTGAACGGAACATCCACGCCATAAAAATTGAGATTAATAGGATGGCCAATGATAATGAAATAACCAAGTTTTTTATTAGGTAGTTGGTACCTTTTAAAAAGACTAAGGCTTTACCTGTTAATGAAACGTCAAAATTTTCACTAGGAAACTGTTTGTTAATAACGGCTTGTAATCGCTCTTGGATAACATCCATTTTATCGGTTCCTATATCTTTCATAAAGGTAGTGATACGTGCATAACGTCCAGTACTATCAACAAAGTTCTTTAACATTCCAGAATTGCTATCAGAATTTTTTGTATAAGAGAAAATATAACTTTTCTCCTGACTTGTTGGAAGTTGATAGTATTTAGGATTTCCGTTATAATAGGCTTGTTTAGAGTATTTAACAAGGTTTGTGACAGAAATAGGCTTGGATAATTCAGGAAAAGTTTCAATAGTTTCGTTAAGTTTTTCCATCTTTTTTAAAGTAGAAAGCTTCATAACACCTTTTTCTTTTTTGGTGTCTATTAAAATTTCCAGAGGCATGATTCCTCCAAACTCATGCTCAAAAAACTTAATGTCTTTATAAAATTGTTTCCCTTTTGGCATGTCTTCAATCAAACTGCCTGATACACGAATCATATATAACCCAATCATACTAAAAATGATTATGGAAACTGTGGTAATGTAAATAGCAATTCGTTGTTTTTTTACCATGCGTTCCATCCAAGAAACAACATTTCCCATCCATTTTTTTTCCAAATGGTTTAAGTGTTTTTTCTCAGGAAGCGGCATAAAACTATATATAATCGGAATAATTAATAGCGCAAGAACAAAGATACTAATGATGTTTACAGAGGCCAAAACACCAAACTCTCGCATTAGTCTACTTTTAACAAATATAAAAGTAGCAAAACCAGAAGCGGTAGTAATGTTGGTCATTAAAGTGGCATTTCCAACTTTTGAAATTACCCGTTGTAATGATTTTGCTTGGTTTCCGTGTTTTTTTACTTCTTGTTGATACTTATTAATTAGAAAAACCGCATTAGGTACACCAATTACAATGATTAAAGGTGGAATTAAAGCTGATAATACCGTAATTTCATAACGGAATAAGCCCATAAAACCAAAAGCCCAAGTAACTCCGATACTTACTACTAGTAAGGTAATAAAAGTTGCTCTGAACGAACGAAAAAAGAAGAAAAAGATGATGGCAGTTATTAATAGTGCTCCAATAACAAAAATTCCCATCTCATCAGTAATATTCTGAGAGTTTAAGGTCCTAATGTATGGCATACCAGAAACACGAACGTCTATTTGATGGTCTTTTTCAAAAGAGTTTATGGTTGGAATTAACACATCAAAAACAAAATCCTTACGAATAGGTGTGTTTACGATGTCTTTATTTAAATAAATGGCTGTTTGTAAAGTACCTTTATCGTTGTATAATAGGTTGTTGTAAAACGGGAGTTTTTCAAAAAGTTGCTTTTTAATATTTTTGATTTCTGCATCGGTTGAAGGTGCTTCTTCAAAAAGTGGTTCAACAACAAATTTTCGTTGCTTTCTGTCGGCTTTTAATTGTTGAACATCAGCAACAGAAACGGTAAAGTCTACCTGCGGTAAACTGTCTAAATCTTTAACAAGTTTGTTCCATGCATTAAATTTAGTAGGGGTAAATATTGTAGAATCTTTTACACCTAAGATAATGAGGTTTCCCTCTTCACCAAAAATTTCTAAGAACTTATTGTATTCAATGTTAACCTCATGGTCGGTAGGAAGTAAATTCGCTTCTGTGTAGGAGAAGCGCATATATTTCATCTGAGTGACTAAAAGCCCTGTAATTATAGCAATAGTAATTAAAACTAAGTAACGATTTCGCAATAAGAACCCTGCGATTTTAGTCCAAAAAGTCATCCAAAAAAAATTTCAGCAAAGTTATGTTAAATGAATTAATTAAACGAAAAAAAGAGCGTCATATGACGCTCTTTTTTAACGATTTCTTAAAAGAAGTTATACTGTCATAATTTCTTTTTCTTTAACAGCGAGCTTTTCATCAATTACTTTTACATAATTGTCAGTTAATTTCTGAACATCTGCCTCAGCATTTTTCTTCATATCGTCAGAAATTTCTACCTTTTTAATTTCGTTATTTGCATCTTTTCGAGCATTACGAACACCTACTTTAGCGTGTTCAGCTTCGGCTTTAGCTTGTTTCGCTAATCCTATACGACGTTCTTCTGTTAACGGAGGCACATTAATAATAATGTTTTCCCCATTGTTCATTGGATTGAATCCAATGTTTGCAAGCATGATAGCCTTCTCAATTTCTTGTAACATATTTTTTTCCCAAGGTTGAACAGATATCGTTCTAGCATCAGGAGTGTTTACGTTTGCAACTTGTGATAATGGCGTTTGAGAACCGTAGTAATCTACCATAATTGTGCTTAACATAGCAGGAGTAGCCCTACCAGCTCTAATTCCTGCCAATTCTTTTTCTAAGTGGCTAATGGCTTTATCCATAGCCTCTTTTGTCGAATCTAAAATAAAATCAATCTCTTCGTTCATTTTGTTCGTATTTAAAACCTCAAATAAGTTGAGGGTAACTTTTCGGTTTATTCGTTATCAACTATTGTTCCAATGTTTTCTCCAGAAACAAGCTTTAAAAGATTTCCTTGCTTGTTCATGTCAAAAACAATAATTGGTAATTTGTTTTCTTCGCTCAAGGTAAAGGCTGTCATATCCATTACTTTCAGTCCTTTTTCAATAACGTCTTTAAAAGTAATGTTTTCATATTTAACAGCATCTTTATCTTTTTCAGGGTCAGCTGTATAAATACCATCAACACGGGTACCTTTCAAAATAGCATCTGCATTAATTTCAATAGCTCTTAATACAGCTGCTGTATCGGTTGTAAAATACGGATTTCCTGTTCCTCCACCAAAAATTACTACGCGTCCTTTTTCTAAGTGACGATTAGCACGACGTTTTATATATGGTTCTGCAATTTCTTTAATTTCAATTGCAGTTTGTAAACGCGTGTGAATTCCTTGATCTTCTAAGGCACTTTGTAAAGCCAATCCATTAATACAAGTAGCTAACATTCCCATATGGTCGCCTTGTACGCGGTCCATACCTTGGCTAGCCCCTGCAACTCCTCTAAAAATATTTCCACCACCAATTACAATGGCTACTTCTATTCCTTTATCTATAACTTGTTTTATCTCTTGGGCATACTCTTTAAGTCTGTTTGGGTCAATTCCATATTGACGTTCACCCATTAGTGCCTCACCACTTAATTTTAAAAGAATTCTTTTGTATTGCATTTGTTTTGTTGAAAGTTGTGCAAAATTAATGAAATTTTTAAGAAGTGATTTAAACTTTTTTTGAAAACCTGAATTATTAAAGAATTAAACAAAAAGAGGTTGCCTTTACTTTTTAGACAACCTCTTCTTACATTTAGAAATTTTTATTTTTATTCTTTGATTATTTTTTCTGAAAACACTTCTCCTTCAATAGAGACTTTTACTATATAAGTCCCTGATTTTTTTCTAGAAATATCTATTTCTGTCGGGTTTTCTTTAAAAATAGTTCCTTTATAAATTAGATTTCCTGATAAATCTATCACCTCTAAGACTCCTTCTTTTTCATTATTTGTCATAGAAACGTTAAAGATGCCTTGATTTGGGTTGGGGGCAATTACCATTTCTTTCTTGGTTTCACAATCATACCAGAATAAAATATATTCATCATCCCAATTTGGACCTACAGCAAATTGTATCATATAAAATGTTTGATTATCAAATACCAAATTAAATGGAGGTTGTGTCAAATCTATATTATTAGGAGCTTGTCCTTGAATCCAATCAGCAAAAATAGGACTGTTTGTATTACTCCAAGAAGCTGGGTCAAATGGGGCAACAGAAATAAAATATCCATCTTCACAAGTACTCAATGAACCGTCAAGAGCCACTCTGCCACACATTGCTGGTATAGTCATAGGTCCGTATGGAGTATTTGGAACATTGTAATAATTAGTTATCCCTAACATGTTGACTACTGCTTGAGAACCAGTAATATCGCAGCAATAGTCTTCTTTGTATTCAAAATGAATATAATGATGGCATTCTGTTCCATCAGGAAAAGTAAATATAATTCCAAAAGAGTAAATACCTTCTTCAGTTACATGTAGGGTAGTATTGTTTTCATTGGGTATTGTTTGGTTATTTAAATCCCAAAAAATGGTATTGACGGTTATATTATTAGGAAGATTTTCTACACGTAGTTCTTTGGTTTTACAATCCATTACCAATTTTAAATCATCAGGACAACAGTATTTTTTATTAATATGGATAGTATCAGACACTGATCTACAACCTTCTACAGATACTTTGACAGTAACTTCTCCTTCAGTAATTGAAGTCATTAAGGTTTCTCCTCCTTGTTGAATAACTTGACCGTTATGAAACCAAGTAATGGTATAATTTGAGCCGTCAAAACCCTGATTTAATATGTTAATATTACCAATGGGGTTTTGTCCACATTCTATAGTAATATCGTTTCCTAAATTGGGTTGAGGAATTTCATCCAATACGTTAATGGTATGGTTAGCTGTACACCCATTTTCATCGGTAACTATCAACGTGTGTATTCCTATTTGAGATGGTGTAAAACACATATTTTCTCCTTCTAGCACAGATGTTGGAAACGGAATGTTTTGTGTACTATACCATTGGTAAGAGTAAGTAGAACCACTAGGAGCTATGGGGCCGCATATTTCTTGGAAAGTACTACACATAATTATTTCATTATAAATGATTGTGTCCGTTTTCTCATATATACAAAAATTATCAAAAGCAACATAGCGACTACCATTTAAAACCGTACTACTTCTAGTTATGAATATATGATCGATTCCATTCGAAGGAAAGTTAACAGAATTGGTTGAAAATGTTAAAGTTTCTTGTTGTTTGATTCCATTTGTATTATTTGGTACGGATATAGTACCTAACAATACAGTATTGTTTAGACCGTATAGTTCTAAATTAGTAGGATTGTGTGACGATACAGGTGGACTTGTTATTGAGTTTGTTGGGTTATACACACCATAAACACCTACTTCTGAATCTCCCCATCCTGCCAGTGAAGCGATATCAAATGATAAATTATAGTCACCAGAGTTAGGATAAATTGTGATTGAAGTGTTATTGTCACCTAACTTTACAGACATTCCTTCCCTACCATTGGCGGTATGCCATACTCTATTATCAATCCAAAAAGATGCATAATTTCCATCTGCTGGATCTGGTAGGGAAAAGGAATTAGGTGCTTGATTCTGATCGTATAAATCAGCTTGACTTCCAATTATCCATATAGGACTCCAATATACTGCTAGATCAATATTATTTGACGTGTTAGTAGGAGGTGTTGAGGTTAATGCGAATTGCCCATTTTTAATTAAGTTACCATTTTGACAACAGTTAAGCTGACCATATAAATGAATACAAGTCGTAATGAAAATAATTGCTAAGAGTTGTTTTTTCATAATTCAAATTTTATAGTTTATGATTTAATTTTTTTTTAATTTTAAAAATTAAGCATAGGCTATACTTTTCTTTGTTTGGGGTAACTATTAAAAAGGTCGCCAATAAAAAACAGTTTGCTATAAAATTACTTTAGTATTACTAAAATTCTCTAGACAATCTAAATTTTCATGCCAAAACAGATCCCCTAAAGGATTTACCCTTATCAAATCCATATCTCCATCTTGGTCTAGATCTGTTAAATGAACTTTAGGTACTTTTGTTATATTTTGAGAATAAATATTTTGTAATCCACTAAATGAGGTTTGACCTCTTATGGGCAAAAACAATATAAATAATAAAAGTATTGTTAAAAGTTGTGAAAATTGAATGGGTTTAGTTTTCATACAGTTGTTTTTAATTTTTTAATTAGGTAAAGAGGAGAATTTTATTAAGGCAGCATGTATAGTTATTCTTTAATTATTTTTTCTGTAAACTTATTAGAGTCACTCTTAATATTTAGTATATAAACCCCCTTTTTCAATTGACTTAAATCCAATATTTGTTGTTTTGATTTTAAAGAAAGTTCTACTTTTTTTATTTTATTTCCTAGATGATCAAAAATGGAATAAGAAATAATATTTTCATCCTCTAATCGTATTGTAAGTTCATTTTTTACAGGGTTTGGGGAAATTGTTAGTTCATTAATATCGCTTGTATTATTTTCTTTTAGAGAAATTTTATTTTCAATTTTTTTATAAATAGGAATTGAAATACCTTCACCGTAATTAAAAACCATTAAGTATAAACCTTTTTCTACAGTATCTCCTTCACCTTGCGAAGGCACGTCAATAGGAGTTAAACTAATAGCTTTTAAATCACGTATAATTGGTTCCATAGGTTTACACGGATCCCCACCCCCAGGAGAATAAATATACCCAGGAGGGCACGGACTAGTAGTGGTAGGTTCACCATTACAATCATCTAACGAAATAGAGGTAGAATTTAATACCCAAACATAATGTGGAATACCATTTTCATCTATATAGCTAAGTTCTGAATTATAATCCATAAGATATAAAACACAATCTAGGATATTTGTGGATGTACTTGCATATATTCCAAATGGATTATCAACACCTCCTCCAGACTCATTTTGGGAATATTGTTGACCGTTACACGTTAGTGGTGATGAAAGGGAAGCGTGAGCATTCATTCTGTTTAATGCAGCTATAAATGACAAGTCACAACCTTCTCCTGCATAGCCATTAATTTGGTTAGTGAGAACATTTAAATCATTTTTCCATGGTCCCATTCCTAAGGCTACTTTATACATTCCGTTGTCAAAAAAATAGGTTTGTGGAGATTCTCCTTGAGAATAAGAATGATATTGATCAATAAGAGCGCTGCTAAGATTATTAGCACTAACCTCTATATAGTATGGTACTTGTATGCCTTCTTCTTCATCAAAATAATCCCAAGCCTTTCTTAATTTTAATTTATAGGAATTATTATTAACATTTTCTATTATTTCCATACCATAAGCATAGTTGTCACCACCAGATGTTTTTACACAAGTGGGTCTATTGCAATTGTTATAAATCCATACTGGGTCACCATTTATAGGCATAGCATCTATATTAAGAATAGTTGTATTTGTTTTAGATATACCTAATATTTTGTATGAATATGCCCAATTATTATAAATATCTTTTCCTATTTTAATATAATTTTCACCACTACCAGTTTTATATGTTTTAATGATTTCCTTATCTAGGATTACATTTATAATCCAATAATCAACACGGCTATTTTTGTGCATTACCAAATACCCGTTACTTTCTTGAGGAACAGTTCGAATAAATTCAGATTTTTGTAAGGCAGATTTAGCTCCAAGATTACGTTCTATTTGTGAATTCATTGATACAAAGGTCAATATACTTAGGGTTAAGATTATTTTATTTCTCATAATTAAAATTTTTTGATTGTTATTGTGCCAAATCTATTTTAATCATAAAAAATGAACCTTGATTTTATAAGGTTTTGTTACCGATAGGTATTAAAATAGTTACCAACGAAAACGGGGTTGGTACGAATACTAGCTATTTTAGGTACGAACTATTCGCGCTTAAAAATGAATATTTTGTAAGTTTTTAAGGTAGCTTTGACTTACAGGAAGTTGTAGGTCATCAATTTTTAGTTTGTCTTTAGATTTAGAAGTAATTTTATCTATTCGAACTATATACGAACGGTGGATGCGTATATATTCAAGCTTGTCGGGAATATGGCTCAGGAATTTTCCAATATTCATACCAACCGTATGTGTTTTACTTTTTGTAAAAACATCAATATAGTTCCCTGAAGATTTTATATACAGTATATCTTGCGATTTAATGCGTACTTCATTGCCGTTTTCTTTAAAAGAAAAATAGATGTCTTCTTTTCTTTTTAAATATTTTAAGAATACTCGTAACAATTCTCTTACAATGTCTTTATTATAGGTAAGCACTCGTATTCTAAAGAATACATAAATCAGAAAAAAAATACCCAAAGCACAAATCATCTTAAACCAGCCTGTTTTCCATAATGGAGGAAGAATGGTGAAAGAAAATGTAACTGTTTTTTCTGAACAGTTTTTATTGTTAAAACACATTTTAATTTCGAAAGTATAGTGGTTAGGAGGGAGTGAAGAAAAGTGAATTTTTCTGTCTTTGGTAGCAGTCCAAAACTCTTGATTGTTTAACCTGTATTGATAATGTAAATCTCCCTTATTTGCAAAAGAAATACCTTCCACAATAAAATCAATTTCATTATCCTTGTAAGATAATGTGGCATTGTCTTTAATGCTGTCTTTCGGATTGTTATTTGTGTATGCTTTTTTTAGTTTAAAATAAGTGTTGTTAATTTTTTGGGGTGTGAGTTGGTTTTTTGAAAAAAAACATAATCCCTGTTTGGTTCCTGCCCAAACGGTATCGTTTATAATCTCAATATCTTCAATTTCATTACTCAATAACCCTCTTTTTTTATCAATTCCATTAACTTGATAATGATTTTTACTAAAAATAATTCTATTTAAACCTTTGTTTGTACACAGCCATATGGTAGAGTCATTTTCAATAGATATTTCATTAATAATATTACTATATAATCCGTTTTTTTCGGTGATATTGTATGTGTGATTACCGTCACTAATAACCAAGCCTGCATTTTGAGTAGCAATATATAAGGTCTTTTTATTTTTACTGACATCTACATCGTCACTTCTAAAATTAAAAAGCTCCGATTTTTTTGATAAAGGAGTAATTTCACCGTTATTGAATTTAAAAATACCTAAAGGGGTACCAAGAATAGTGTCTTTGTTCCACAAAGTTACATCATGCACTCTAAAAGGTAATTTGTTGTTTATGGCAATAAGTTTATTGTTTTTTATTACATGAAAGCATTTATGTCTAGAGACAAAAATAGTGCTATCAATGGGTTCGGATAGTTTTAAAATATGTCCTTTAAGCAATGTTTTTTGGTTAGAGATATTTACAAAACCTTTCGCATTATAAAGATAAGTTTCATTAGATACAGAATCGTGTTCAACTAATGCACGCCGGAAGCCTCTCGATGCATCTAGTGTTATAGAGTTTCTATTTTTTAATAATTTTAGAATGTCACCATTATTGTATCCAACCAAAAGCTCTTTATTTTTTGTTTTTGCAAGGTTATTCACATGGATGTTGGTTTGGTCGGCAATATTATAGATGTTTACGGATGGATTTTTAACGTAGTATATCCCAGAATTTAAGGTTGTAAACCAGAAACCTCCCTCGTGATCTATTAATAAGTCGGTTACAGATTTTCCTTTTAAAAATGATTTTAAAATACGACCTTTCTTATTTATGATTTTCCCTCCTCCAAACTCATAACCAATAAAAAAATGTTCACTGTCAATAACTTTTAGAGCTATTGGAGAGTACTTATCTTTTATGAATATCTTGTTTTTATTTACAATAGATACTAGGCTGTCATTTATAAAAACACCGGTCTTTTGAGGTGTTAACCAATCAGCCATGATACGAGCATGGATGTACTTCGCAGATATCCTTTTTTGTATGTTGCTAGTGTCATTTGTTGTGAAAAAAAAAGAGGTAGCTGCAAAATGCGGAGATTTATCAAGTACGATTCTTTTTTTAGAAGAGAACTTTGTAATAAAATAGTCTTCGGAGGCATAATTATTTTTGATCTTGCCTTCTGGATCTATAATTAATTCGCCATTTATGTAGTGACCACCTATGTGTAAATTATTCGCCGCATCGATATAAACACTTTTTATTACACTGTCAAAGAATAAGTTTTGGGCGAGTATATTGTTGTACTTATAGGGTGTAAACCCTTTAAATAGTTCATCAAAATAAAAAAGAGATTTGTTATGATAAGAATAACACCATATTTGTCCATTTTTTTGTGGATAAAAGCGAAGCACTACGTTGCCTGTTAAACCGTCATTAGTGTCAAAGTTTTCAAATTCGTAACCATTATATTTAGATATCCCTTTGTCTGTAGCAAACCAAATATACCCTTCTTTACTTTGGTAAGCGTCGTATACTTGAGAGCTTGGTAACCCTTCATCTACCCCTAATTTTTCATAAATAAATTCTTGAGCAAGGCAAACGGTGCTAATTAATGTAATTAATGAAAATATGAAGGTGTTTTTATAGCTGAGCATTAGGGAGGTAAAATAAGGTGTTCTTGGAAGGGTTATGAGGTGTTTTTCTGATGAAGTTTTATGACTAAACTTTAGGAAAGTTCCAATTTCTATAGAATAGATTTGAGAGCAGGTATCATAATGTGTTTCGATTTCATTTCAATTGTTTTAGGGGGCGTTTTTTTTAGCCACTTAAATGTATAAATTATTGATATATAATAGAAATAAATTTCAATTATTATGAAAAGTGTGGAGTGGATTTACCTATGAGTTTATAGGTATATAGGAAAAAGCCTTGTTAAATATGGATATTACAGTTGGCTAATTGGGGATGAGGAGTATAAGAAAATGCTTTTATTTGTAGCTTTTGAATAAAAAGCGATTGTTTAATTTTTATTTGATATAGCATAGGAGCAAGTGAATGGAAAGTAAAATAATAAAGGGTCTTCCAAAAAAAAACCATCCAAAAAATGGATGGTTTTATATAATATAATTGTTGAGAATTATCCTAAAGTAACTCTTACGAAGTTTTTAACTTCAACGTCACCATAAGAAGAAACATATTCAGCAACTGTTTTCTTTTCGTCTTTAATAAACTTTTGATCTAATAAACATTGTTCTTGATCTAAAGTTGTATTGTCAGAGATAAATCTTTCCATTTTACCTGGTAAGATTTTGTCCCAGATTTGTTCTGGTTTACCTTCAGCTTTTAATTGCTCTTTAGCTTCCTCTTCAGCTTTAGCTATAGCTTCCTCAGTTAACTGTAAACGAGAAACGAATTGAGGAACATTTTTTAAAGTTTTACCTAAACGTACTAACTCTTCGTTGTCTTTTTTAATCGCAGCGATTCTAGCTTCAGTTTCAGAAGCTACAAATGCAGGATCAAAATCTTTGTAAGATAAAGTAGTTGCTCCCATTGAAGCAGCTTGCATCGCTAAGTCTTTAGTTAACTCAGCAGCGTTATCTACAGCAGCAGTTAAACCTACCATTGCAGCAATTTTACCAACGTGAGTATAAGCTCCTACGTATGGTGCTTCAATTCTTTCGAAAGCAGTGATATCGATTTTCTCACCGATAACTCCTGTTTGCTCGATTAATTTTTCAGCAACAGTTACACCACCAAAATCAGCAGCTAAGAACTCTTCTTTTGTTTTGTGGTTAAAAGCGATGTCAACAAATTCTTGCGCTAAAGCTTTGAATGAATCGTTTTTAGCTACAAAATCTGTTTCACATGCTAATACGATAGCAACACCATATGTGTTGTCATCGCTAATTTTAGTGATTGCTACACCTTCAGTAGACTCACGATCTGCTCTTTTAGCAGCAATCTTTTGTCCTTTTTTACGTAAAATTTCAATAGCTTTATCAAAATCACCTTCAGCCTCTACTAATGCTTTTTTACAATCCATCATACCAGCTCCGGTAGTTTCTCTTAATTTTTTTACGTCTGCAGCGCTAATTTTTACTGACATTTCTATCGTTATTTTTTAGTTGTAAATATATTGTTGTACAAAGTTGTAAAAATTTAAAGGTTTCAATGTAATGAAACCTTTAAATTAAAAATTATTTTGCTTCTTCTTTTGCTGGAGCATCAGCTGTTTTTTCAGCTTTAGCTTTTTCCTTATCAGCTTTTCTTTCAGTTAAGCCTTCAGCAATTGCATCAGTTACATACGATAAAACTTTATCGATAGATTTAGAAGCATCATCATTTGCAGGAATTACAAAATCGATTGGTCTTGGATCTGAGTTTGTATCAACCATTGCAAAGATTGGAATGTTTAATTTTTGTGCTTCAGCAACAGCAATGTGTTCTTTCTTTACATCAATTACAAATAAAGCTCCTGGTAAACGAGTCATATCAGAAATTGAACCTAAGTTCTTTTCTAATTTTTCACGTTGACGGTTAATTTGTAATTTTTCTCTTTTTGATAATGCATCAAAAGAACCATCAGTCTTCATTCTATCAATAGACGTCATTTTCTTAACGGCTTTACGGATAGTAACAAAGTTTGTTAACATACCACCTGGCCAACGCTCAGTAATGTAAGGCATGTTTACAGCTTTAGCCTTTTCAGCAACGATATCTTTCGCTTGCTTTTTGGTTGCAACGAATAAGATTTTACGTCCTGAGTTAGCTATTTTTTGTAACGCAGCAGAAGCTTCGTCAATTTTAGCTGAAGTTTTGTACAAATCGATGATGTGAACACCATTACGCTCTGTATAAATGTATGGAGCCATGTTAGGGTTCCACTTTCTAGTTAAGTGTCCAAAGTGAACACCACTTTCTAATAATTCTTGAATGTTTGCCATTTTAATAAATGTGTTTACGTTCTGTTTTCGCAATATCTCAGTAGTTATTAAGTCTGAAATATTTAGATACTAAACTGTTAAAAATTGATTTGTAAATAACAGTCTCGAAACATTTAAATACTGAAACAAGTTCAGTAACATATTAACGTTTAGAGAACTGGAATTTCTTACGTGCTTTCTTCTGACCGAATTTCTTACGTTCAACCATTCTTGGATCACGAGTTAATAATCCTTCTGGTTTTAATACCGCTTTGTTTTCTTCGTTAATAGCTACTAATGCTCTAGTAATTGCTAAACGAATAGCTTCAGCCTGACCAGTAACACCACCCCCGTATACGTTTACTTTTACATCGTAAGCCTCTAAGTTTTCAGTTAACATTAAAGGTTGTTGAACTTTGTATTGTAAAGTTGGTGTAGTGAAATAGTTTTTAAACTCTCTTTTGTTGATCGTGATGTTTCCACTTCCTTGAGAAACATAAACACGAGCAACAGCTGTTTTTCTTCTACCTATTTTGTGTACAGTTTCCATAATTATTTAAGATCGTTAAGGTTAATAGTTTTAGGTTTTTGAGCTTCTTGACCATGCTCTGTACCTGCGTAAACATATAAATTTTTGTATAACGCGCTACCTAAACGGTTTTTAGGTAACATACCTTTAACTGCTTTTTCGATTAATCTTGTAGGATCTTTTTCGAACATTTCTGTTGCAGTTAATGATCTTTGCCCTCCTGGGTAACCTGTGTGACGTACATAAGATTTGTCGCTCCACTTTTTACCTGTTAGGTTGATTTTTTCAGCGTTGATAATTACAACGTTGTCTCCACAATCTACGTGAGGAGTATAATTTGGCTTGTACTTACCTCTAATAAGTTTTGCAACCTTAGAAGCTAGACGACCCAATGTTTGCCCGTCCGCATCAACTAAAACCCACTCTTTGTTTACGGTAGCTTTATTAGCCGATACTGTTTTGTAACTTAATGTGTTCATAATTACACGATTAGTTTTTGTTTATTAATAATTTAATTTATCCTTTAAAAAGGTCTGCAAATGTACGATTAATTATTTGATTGACAAATAGGGGGTTAGTTTAATTTTTTTGTCTATGAATTGAGTCAAGTTCAAAGCATAAAAAAAGCGTGCTTTAAGCACGCTTTTTTTATGTGTATGTTGTAAAAAATTATTCTACCTTTTGGTCTAATAAATCAAAGAACTGATTTAATCTTGGTAAGATAATAATTTTTGTACGTCTGTTTTTAGCTTTGTTAGCAGGACTGTTATTTTCTACTAAAGGAATATAACTACTTCTACCAGCCGCAATTAGTCTTTGAGGCGCTACATTGTATTTTCCTTGTAATTCACGAACAATAGCAGTTGAACGTAAAACACTCAGTCCCCAGTTATCTTTCAAGGCAGATCCGGCAGCAACAGGAGTGTTATCGGTATGTCCTTCTACCATTACATCCATTTGAGGTTGTCCGTTAACTACAGTTGCAACTTTTTCTAACACTTTAGAAGCGTTTTCGTTAATTGTGTAGCTTCCACTTTTAAATAATAACTTATCAGAAATTGAAATAAATACCACTGTTTTTTCTACATTTACTTCAATGTCTTCGTCGTCAATACCTTCTTGCAATTCTCTTTTTAAATGAAAAGCAACCACTAAATTTAAAGAATCTTTTTTCGAAGCTGCTTCTCTAATTTTGTTAATATACTTATCCTTTTTGCTTAACTGAGCGAGTGTTTCTTTAATATTATCATTGGCACCCTGAGTTAACACAGTTAAGTTCTCAACTTGTTGCAAAGTATTTTCTTTATCTTTCTTTAATTCGGTTACTCTAGACTCTAAAGAAAATGCTTTGTCCTGACAGTTTTCTTTTTCAACCAAACATTTTGTTAAGTTAGCTTTTACAGCCAATAATTCTTCTTTTGTTTGTTCGTGTTTAGCTTTTATGGCTTCTAATTCTTTTGTTGAAGCACAAGATGCTAATAAAACTGAAGCAGTAAGGAATAAAAATAGTTTTCTCATTTTATTCTGATTTTTTTAGATGTATTTATTAATAGTTAAGCAAATTTATAAAAATGAAGACACAAAAAAGAGAATTAACAATCTTTTATGAAGTGTGAAAGCATTATTTTTGTGACTAAATTTTTAATGATGATTAAAAGAATAACGCTTTTAGTAGTTTTATTATTGTTAGCAACAGCTTGTAAAGAAGAAAAAAAACAGAACACAACTAAATTACAAGGAGCTGTTTTTGGTACTACGTATCACATAACTTATGTGAATAAAGTTGACCATCAAAAATCCATTGATAGTTTATTTAATTTGGTAAATAAATCATTGTCAACCTATAAGCCTACTTCAGATATTTCAAAAATTAATCAAGGAGATACTACAGTAGTAGTTGATGCGATGTTTGTAGAGGTTTTTGAAAAGGCTAAAAGAATTTATAAAGAAACGGATGGTTATTTTGATCCGACAATTGGGAGGCTAATAGATGCTTATGGATTTGGTTCAGGAAAAGAAAAGAAAGATTTGACTTCTGAAGAAATTGCAGCTTTGATGGAGAATGTAGGGTTTGATAAAGTGGTGTTAAAAAATAGAAAAGTTTATAGAGATAGTGAAAATATAGAGTTTAATGTAAACGCTTTTGCTAAGGGGTATGGCGTAGATGTTGTTGGAAGGTTTTTAGAGTCGGTAAATATTCATGATTATATAGTAGAAATAGGAGGAGAGATTAGGGCTAGAGGAACAAAAGATGGTAACTTATGGAAAGTAGCTATTGAAAAGCCAAATATTGATGGAACACGCTCTGTTCAAAAAATAATTGAGTTGGATAATGAGTCTATGGCTACTTCTGGGAATTATAGAAAGTACAAAGTAAATGCTGAAGGAAAAAAGATAGTACACACAGTAAATGCGAAAACAGGATTAGCAGAAGAGAGCAATTTGTTAAGTGTGTCGGTTCGGTTAAAAGGAGACTGTGCCGATGTAGATGCTTATGCAACAGCTTTTTTAGCAATGGGTTTAGAAAAAACAAAAGAGTTTCTAAAAAAACATCCAGCGCTTAAAGTGGTGTTGTTATATCATAATGAAGCTGGAGAACTAGCAGAATTTGTAAACTAATTTTTATAACATACAGGCAAAATTTCGCCTTTCATTAAAGCAAATCGTTCTAGTTTTTCTGGGGCGATTTTTTGTGTATAGTCTACTTCATCAACTTTAAATCCTACAGAACGTAGTTTATCAAAATAATCACGACCGTATACGCGTACATGGTCGTACTGACCAAATATTTTTGCGCGTTCTTTAGGGTCGGTAATAGCATCGTCTTCAAAAGTAATTTCTCTTGATAAATCTTGCGGAATTTGAAAAATACCAAATCCACCAACTTTCATTACTCGATACAATTCTTGCATCGCCTTTGTATCGTTAGGAATATGTTCTAATACATGATTACAAAACACTACATCAAAAGCGTTGTCTTCAAAAGGAAGATTGCAAATATCTGCTTTTACATCGGCAATCGGTGATTCTAAATCGGATGTTGTATACTCTAAATTTTGCTGTTTTCTAAAAAGAGCTAAAAAACATTGTTCAGGAGCGATATGTAATACTTTTAACTTTTTATCGGAAGTAAAGAAGTTGCTTTCCTGTTGTAAAAAAAGCCACAGTAAACGATGTCTTTCTAGTGAAAGGGTGGAAGGAGAAAGTGCATTTTTACGTTGAATTCCATATCCGTAAGGTAAAAATTTCTTGAATGATTTTCCGTCAATCGGATCTGTAAAGTTATCCCCTTTTAACCACCAGGTAATAATAGGACGAGCCCAATAACTGGCTTTGATTAATATAGGTCTTGGGATGGTGTTTAGTATCGTTTTGAAAATTCTCATATCCTAAAAACCCTTTTGAATTGATCTTGGTTTATGATGACAACTTTTGAGTAGAAATTAGAGTATTCTTTTTGTAGTTTTCTTTGAATGTTTCCGAAATGATTAACTTGAGAGGCATTTATTTTCTTTCTGTTAAAAACCAAGTAGAATTGAAAAAACTGACTAGGAAAACAAAGAGTTTCAACAACTTGCTCTTCTAATATAAAGTTCAAGAAACTCATTATAGATTCAGAGCATTTAAGCCTGATGTCGATTTCTTTTATTTTGTCCCCATTCTTAAATTCAACTAGAGATATTTTTTTAGTGTTAAATATGATTGTGTCAGAGGTTTTAATCTTGGTGTTTAATTCGTCAAAATCATAAGATTTTTTACTGGAGCTTATTAGTGAGCTTTTTGACTCTTTGTCAATAGATAATTCTGAATAGTTTTTTTGAGGAACATTTTCAGAAAAATATTTTTCAATATCACTATAAATCATTTCTAATATCCTGCAAAGTGTAATATGCTTCAGATATTGAATCTAAAACAATATTTAAATCATTATTGATGTTAATTATTCTTGAGCTTTTTCCTTTTTTGTCTTTTTGAGCAAAATAAAAATCAGTAGAGCCTTGATATTTATGTATTATAGAGTAAGCCTCTATAGCTTCTATAAAATAGGGGCTATGTGATGTTAAAACCATGGGAATAGCAAATTCTTTAGATAAACGAACTAAAATTTCAGCAAATTTAACTTGCCATGTAGGATGTAGGTGTACTTCAGGTTCATCAATGATTAATAGGGTGTCTATGTTTAGGTTGCCATTATCTATCAATAATTGAATTGCCCCAAATGTTTTTAAGCCTGTAGCGACATTGTCTAATGAAAAACTTTGTCCTTTTTTATTAAAAATTATCTCATTTTTATCATTATAACTAAACTTTCCTCCTATTATTTCTTCTATTATATTATTCAGATGTTTGATGTTTTTTGAGTTATCTGAAAAAATATCTTTAGAACCTGCTTTTTGATTAGTTTTTTGGTTTAAGTAATTTCGTTTATCTCTTAATAAATTAAAGCTAAGATTTTGACTTTTGTTTTTTAGAAATAATGGGGATTCAATAAAGATTACGTCTTTGTAAGGAAAGTTTAAGGGGTTTTTTTCCAAGAAAACCTTGTTTTCTTTAATTAAAAATAAACAAGTTTCAATGTTGGTTTTAATTTCAGTAAAAGGTTTTTCTTTAGAAAAAGCATTTGAAATATGATTTCCGAATTCTAAATTAAAGTATTCAGATAGTTCAAAGTTTAAAAACTGAGTTGAATTTAGGCTAATACTTTCACGTTCTTCTACTTCATTCAATATTTTTAATATGTTTTCCCTGAGAGAAATATTGGAATGATTTTTAAGTTTACTATTGATTACTCTTAAAGCTTCAATTATATTATCTTTATCATCTTCAATATAGAGAGAAAATAAATTTGTAAATTGATTTTCATTTATTTTATGGACTATTGAAGCATCACTTTTGTTTAGGTTTTTAGCACGGGATAAAAGGTTGTATACATCTTCAACTTTTTTCTTTATAAAGTTTAACTTAGATTCATTAAAGTTAGATTCATTATTATTGAGTGCTCTAATGATTGAATATAATACCTTACCTATAGTGCTTTTTCCAGAGTCATTTTCCCCAGTTATGAGAGTAATACCATCTATATTGATATCTGCTGAAGAAACTATTCCAATATTTTGAAGTTTTAACCTCATGTTTAATTACTAATTTAGCTTTTTTGTAAATATACTATTTTATTGTCTAAATTCGTCTTCTTCATTACTTTCAATACCCAAAGCATCGTAAATATACTTAAAGGTAGATAGTAATTCTGGTTTGCCATCAACGATAGCTACATCGTGTTCAAAGTGTGCAGAAGGTTTATTGTCTAAAGTAGTGATGGTCCATCCATCACTGTGTTGACGGATTTTATGAGTTCCCATATTGGTCATAGGTTCAATAGCAACTACCATCCCTTCTATAAATTTTTTACCACGACCTCTGCGTCCGTAGTTAGGCATTTCTGGGTCTTCATGCATTTTGCGTCCCAATCCGTGTCCTACCAGTTCACGAACAACACCATAGCCATGATTTTCAGTAAAGTTTTGAATAGCAAAACCTACATCTCCAACACGATTTCCTACTTTGAATTCACGAATACCCACATATAAACTCTCTTTAGTAATGTCAAGTAGTTTTTGAGTTTCAGGAGCAATTTCCCCTACGGCAAAGGTATAGGCGTGATCTCCGTAGAAATCATTTTTTATTGCCCCACAATCAATAGAGATGATATCACCTTCTTGTAAAGGTGTGTTATTTGGAATTCCGTGAACCACTTGTGAGTTTGGACTCATGCAAAGTGTGTTAGGAAAATCGTATAGTCCTAAAAAACCAGGAATAGCTCCTTGCTCACGAATAAAATCTTCAGCAAGTTTATCAAGTTGCAATGTAGTCACACCGGGTTTTACTTCTTTGGCAAGCATCCCTAAGGTCTTAGATACTACTAAAGCACTTTCGCGCATTAATTCAATTTCTTCTCTAGTTTTTGGTTTAATCATGGTAAAAATATTGAGGCGCAAATTTACAGTTATTTTTGATATGGATGTTTGTATTCTTGACCAGATAGTATTTTTAAGAAATCTTCTTCAACCGAGCTGTCTTCAAGAGCGTGTTCTACAAAACGGCCAACTTCTTTTCCGTCTTTATAAAAAATGAAGGTTGGAACTCTAATTACATTGAAGCCTTCTTCTAAACCATTGGCTTTTTTCTGACGGTTCACTGTAACTAATTCCAGGTTTTTATAATCGAATTCGGCTTCGTCTAAGATTTTATAAAAATTAGGAATCTCTCTTTTACTGTCTCCACACCAAGTTCCCATAAAACCTTTTATTTTTATGTCTTTTAAATATGGTTTTAGTTTTTCTACGGTAGCTTTATCTGTTTCGTAATATGAATAAAAATCATTGAACCACTCACTCCCATATGGTTCTTGTTGAAAGTCTTTTTTAGTAGCGATACCCACTAAATTTCCATTTTCGTTTTTTGTCGCCAAGTTCTTAGGTGTAGACGCACAAGAAACTATTAGTAAAGCTGCAAAAAGGGATGCAATTTTTTTCATCTGTTTAATTTTTATTGTTTTTAATACATCAGATGTAATTCGCCAATAATCTTTTCGGTTGGTGTCAACTTCTTGTTATGGCTTATTTCATAAGATTTATTTTTAAATAAGCGAATGTTGTGTCATTTCTTTTGGTTGTTCAATACCCATTAATTTTAAAATGGTTGGGGCAACGTCGCCTAAAATACCACTTTTTATTGATTTTAATTCTTTGTCAATTAAAATCATAGGTACTGGATTTGTAGTGTGAGCTGTGTGCGGTGTTCCATCTGGATTGATCATTGTTTCACAGTTTCCATGATCTGCGATTAAAATAGTGGTGTAACCGTTGTTTAAAGCAGTGGTTACCACATCTTGTACACATTTGTCTACTGTTTCACAAGCGTTAACAGCAGCTTTAAAAACTCCTGTATGTCCTACCATGTCTCCATTGGCAAAGTTTAAACATACGAAATCCACATTTCCATTTTGTAGTTCAGGAATAATAGCATCACGAATTTCATAAGCGCTCATTTCGGGTTTTAAATCATAAGTAGCTACTTTTGGTGACGGACATAACAACCGTTTTTCTCCTGTAAATTCCTCTTCTCTTCCACCAGAAAAAAAGAAAGTAACGTGTGGATATTTTTCTGTTTCAGCAATTCTTATTTGACTTTTTCCTGCTGATTCTAATACTTCACCCAAGGTGTTTTCAATGTTCTTTCCATCGTAAATAACATGAATATTGTTAAACGTGTCATCATAATTTGTCATAGTAACAAAATACAATGGTAATTTCTTTATGTTGAACTCAGGAAAATCTTTTTGACTTAAAGCTTCGGTTAACTGACGCCCTCTATCGGTTCTAAAATTGAAGAAAATAACAACGTCGTCTTCTTTAATTGTAGTTTTTGGTTGGTTGTTTTCATCAACCATAATTATAGGCTTAATGAATTCGTCGGTAACATCAGAATCATAGCTTTGTTGAATACTAGCTAAAGCATCCGAAGAAAAAATTCCTTCTCCATGAACTAAAGCATCGTAAGCAAGCTTTACACGTTCCCAGCGATTATCACGATCCATTGCGTAGTAACGACCAGTAATTGTTGCCAATTCACCCGTAGTTTTTTGCATGTGTTCTTGAATGTCGTTGATGAAATATTTTCCTGATTTTGGATCACAATCACGTCCGTCAGTAAAAGCATGTAGGTATACGTTATCTAAACCAACATTGTTTGCTGCAGATAGCAATCCTTTTAGGTGGTCAATATGAGAGTGAATTCCTCCATTAGAAACCAATCCTAAAAAATGGATATTTTTATTCTTTGCTTTTGCATATTCAAAAGCATTTAGAAGTTCCTTTTCTTGGGCTAAAGTCCCGTCTTTTATTGCGTTGTTAATTTTAGCTAAGTTTTGGTATACAATTCTACCAGCCCCTAAATTCATATGCCCAACTTCAGAATTTCCCATTTGCCCTTCAGGCAAGCCAACATGTTTCCCATCAGTTCTTAGTTGTCCATGTGGAAATTTATCGTATAATGAATTGATGAAAGGAGTTTTGGCATTGTAAATAGCCGATACTTTTGGGTCTTGGGTAATTCCCCACCCATCCAAAATCATTAAAATTACTTTCTTGTTCATGTTACAAATTTACTTCTTTGTATTCATATAGAGGTAGAGATGAATGCTAAAAGTAAAAATCATTTGAGTTAAGATTTGTACGGAAAGAGGTAATCCTCCTTGCTTGGGTAGCGTAATTTTGCCTCGTAACTTAAAAGTAATAGTATGAAAAAAATAATTTTATTAGTGGTTGCAATAGTAAGTTCTACAGTTGTAAGCGCTCAGGTAGGTGAAGGAACAAATTGGTTAAAGATGGGGGTGCATGCAGGATTGCCAGTTGGAGATGCATCAGATGTATCATCTTTTGCATTGGGTGTTGATTTTAAATATCAGTTTTTAGATGCTGATAGTTTTGCTATTGGTGTTTCTACAGGATATACACACTATTTTGGTAAAGAAGAAGGGTTGATAACGTTTTCAGATGCAGGAATTATTCCACTAGCTGGTTTGTTTAGGTTTTATCCAACTGAAAACTTTTTCTTAGGCTCAGACATAGGATATGGTTTTTTTACTGAAGGAAGTGAATCTGGAGGGTTTTACTACAGACCAGAAATAGGATATCATGATGATGAATGGAATATTTATGGATATTATCAAGGAATATCTTCTGATGGAATTGCACCTGCCTCTATAGGAATTGGAATAAATTATAATATAGTTCAAGGGAAATAATCAGCTTGAAAACTCTATATAAAAAGAGCCCCAGCTTTAATTAGCTGAGGTTCTTTTCATTTATAAGAAGTTCATTAGGTACAGTAATATTGAAAAGACACTTATTAAAATAATACTATTTTTTACTCAAGCAACATGGTTTTGTCTTTTCGTTTCTTACGAATTTCTTCAAGCAGCTTTTCAAAAGAGCTTCCTTATTTATAGTTGCCTAGTAGGCGTACAACCATGTCTAATACAGCTCTTTTAAAACTCATAGTAATTTTTAAAAGTATATGAAGTAAATTAAAAACATTAGAAAAAAGGCAAAAAACAATACTTTTTTTAGCACAGCTTTTTGATTTTCTTTCCTTACTTTTTTTCTAATTTATTGAAGCTGTTTTTGAGAGGCTTTTTTATTCGTTATCGCGTAATTATTTGAGGTACTAAGTCGACCTATTTTTTTTAATGTGTTAGGTTTACCTCTTGTAAGACGTTGAACAGTTTTGTTCATTTCAGATGATGGACCAAAACCAAAACTCATAGCAAATGAATATTTAAGATACACTTATTAGATGTGTATGTTGTTAAATGTTACCAAAAACTTATTTTTTGTACTTGCGAATAGCTTTTTTAATTTTTTCAATTCTGTTTTCAGGATCAGGGTGGGTACTTTGGAATTCAGGAACCCTATTTGGGCCAGCAGCAGCCTTTAAAATTTCCATAACGCCAATTAAGTTTTCCGGATTATAACCAGCATCAACCATTAATTTAACTCCCAATTCATCATTTTCTAGTTCATCACCACGACCGTTCTTTAATAAAGTTTGTTGTCCGATATTATTCGCCAGCTCTCCTAAATCAGCACCAACAGAAGCTCCCATAGTTAAAAGCTTCCAAAAATTAGCATCGGTAATTCGTTCGTTAGAATGTTTTCCTAAGACATGCCCTATTTCATGCCCTAATACACCTGCTAGTTGATCTTCATTTTTCAACTGAGAAAACAAAGCGTGAGTTATAAAAACTTGACCTCCGGGTAAGGCAAAAGCATTGATTGTTTTCTCATCTCTCAATAAGTGAAAATCGAATTGATAACCAGATTTTTTAGCTACAGTATTGTTTACAAGTCTAGATCCTACTTTGTCTACAAGAGCTTGAGCATTTTCGCTAGGGTATAACCCTCCATGCTGTTGAGTCATGATAGGAGCCTGTTGTAAGCCGATAGCAATTTCTTGTTCGGGAGATAAACTTACTGCTTGCGTTTTTCCTGTATAAGGATTTACCTCTTGTTGACTGCATTTACGTAAATAGGCAAAAGCAACAATAGCTATTCCTATAAATAAACGAGTTTTAAAACCTCCTTTAATTTTCATTACTGTATTCTTTTAATAGTCCCGAAAGTAAAAATACAAAATATATAATTTAACGGATATCAATTTTTTGTAAACTATAAAAAACTTAAATTTACACAGCAAAACAAACAACATTATGGAGCCTCACTTTGAGTTAAACGAAGTTACTAAGAAGTTACCCAAGCACTTACATAAATTTGTGGTAAAACAACCGTATGATGAATATACAGCGCAGAACCAAGCGGTGTGGCGTTATGTAATGCGTATGAACGTAGATTATTTGGGAAAAGTGGCTCATGCTTCGTATATAGATGGATTGAAAAAAACAGGGATTTCTGTTGAGAAAATTCCTCATATGCAAGGAATGAACCGTATTTTGAAAGAGATAGGTTGGGCGGCAGTATCTGTCGATGGATTTATACCACCGAATGCTTTTATGGAATTTCAAGCGTACAATGTGTTAGTAATAGCCTCCGACATGCGTACGATAGATCATATTGAATACACTCCTGCACCAGATATCATTCATGAAGCAGCAGGGCATGCACCAATTATAGCAAATCCAGAGTATGCTGAATATTTACGTCGTTTTGGTGAAATTGGTGCCAAAGCAATTTCTTCTGCAAAAGATTACGAAATGTATGAGGCAATTCGTTTGTTATCTATTTTAAAAGAAGACCCTAATTCTACTCAAAAAGAGATTGACGAAGCGCAAGAAAAAGTGGAATGGTTACAAGATAATATGGGAGAGCTTTCAGAAATGGCTCAAATTAGAAACTTGCACTGGTGGACAGTAGAGTATGGGTTGATAGGGACTCTTGAAAATCCGAAAATTTATGGCGCAGGATTGTTGTCTTCAATAGGTGAGAGTAAATGGTGTATGAAAGAGGAGGTAAAGAAAGTTCCTTATACTTTAGATGCTGCGAATGTAAGTTTCGATATTACAAAACCTCAACCTCAGTTATTTGTTACACCAGATTTTGCTCATCTAAGTTTAGTGTTGGAGCAATTCGCTAATAAAATGGCTATACGAACTGGAGGATTAAAAGGAATAGAAAAATTAATAGATTCTAAAAGTTTAGGAACTATCGAGTTAAGTACAGGTATTCAAGTGTCTGGAGTTTTCTCTAATGTAATAACTGATGAGAATAACAACGCCATTTATATACAAACAACAGGGCCTACTGCGTTGGCAAATAGAGATAAAGAATTAATAGGTCATGGAATAGCATATCATGCTGAAGGCTTTGGAAGCCCGATAGGAAAGTTGAAAGGGATTAATATTCCAATAGAGAATATGAGTCCGCGTGATTTGAAAGCCTATGGGATTTATGAAGGAGAGCAAGTTACGTTAGAGTTTGAAGGGGGTGTGAAAGTAGTTGGAGAAGTAATAACTGGAACAAGGGATTTACGCGGTAGAATTTTATTAATTTCTTTTAAAAATTGTACAGTAACTTATGGAGATACGTTGTTGTTTCACCCAGATTGGGGAGTATACGATATGGCTGTAGGGGTAGAAGTGGTGTCTGCTTTTGCTGGCCCTGCTGATGTCGCTTCGTTTGGTGATGTAGGAAAAGTATCGGAAACCAAAACACACAAAATTCAGTATTCTGATTCAGATAAAAAGTTATATAGTTTATATGATAAGGTAAGAGAGTTAAGGGAAGGTGGCATGGTTTCTGAGGAAGATATTGAGGGAATTTTTACAGAAGTAAAGTCAAATTATAAAAACGATTGGTTATTGCCTTTGGAATTGTTGGAATTGGCAATGCTAAACAATTTTTCAGTAAAAGAAACGTTACGTGAATACCTTGGACGCATGAAAAGTAACAAGAGTTACACTACATTAGTAGAAAACGGTTTACTTTTGTTGGAAAAGTACCAAGAAGTATAATATGGGATTATTTAATTTATTTAGAAAGAAAAATATGAGTAACGAAATACAGGAATATTTAGCTAAAGGAGCAGTTGTTTTAGATGTAAGAACTTTAGCAGAATGGAATGAAGGGCATAGTGAAGGTGCAAAGCACATTGTTTTAGCAACTATTCCTACAAATGTAGAGGAAATTAAATCGTGGAATAAACCAGTAATAGCAGTATGTAGAAGTGGAGGTAGAAGTGGTCAAGCAGCACAGTTTTTACAAAGCCATGGAGTAGATGTGATTAACGGAGGTCCTTGGCAAAACGTAGACCAGTATTTAGTGAAATAACTATAAAAAGATTAAAAATTTATAAAAGGAAATGCTTGTAAAAGTGTTTCCTTTTTTTGTTGTAGCTTTTTTAAAAATAACTGATGGGCTTCAGAGTTTGGATTAAAGGGTTTGTGGTTTAATCCTCTTTGAACAGTGTCAATTTGCTGCATGGTTTGATATGAATCTTCTGTAATCCAAACCTCTTTAAACTTTTCCCATATGTAATTCACGGCAGTTTTGTTTGGGTGAATCATATCTTCATTGTAAAAACGATAATCACGTAACTCGTCCATCATAATTTCATAAGAAGGAAAATAGTATATAGCACTTCTGGGTTCTACTACTTCATGAATAGCTGAAAGTAGGTGTGCTTTACTACGTTGGTTTTCTGTAAAGCCATCTTTTAAATGTCGTACAGGAGATAAGGTATATATAACAGAAATGTTTTTATTTACTGATTTAACAAGAGAATTAATAGCTTCTAAGCTTTCAGAAATTTTATCAACGCTTAATAATTCTTTTAAAAATTTTTTCTGGGGAACTTTATGGCAATTGGCTACAAGAACATCCGAAGTAATTTCTCTGTATACCCATGCTGTCCCTAAAGTAATAATAAGATGTGTGGTGTTTTGTAGTTGCTCAAAAGTTTGTTGTATGGATAAATTTAAGCTGTTTAATAATTCATTTTTATTCATAGTGCTTAAACTTGAATGTGCTTCAAAAGAGTGCCAGCGTTCATTGTGAAAAAAAACATCTTTGTCGGTATATTCTTCTTTGTTTAATGCTTTTGCAATTAAATTTTCAATGGCCTTAGGGTGGAATAAAATACCCAATGGATTTTGTTTTGATTGAAATTTATAATAACTCAGCTTGTTACCAATATTCTCAGAAAAACAAGAACCAAGTAAAAGTAGTTTTGACTCATAATGAATTTGATTATGCTTTTGCTTCGTAAGTGGTATTGGCGTCTGAAGATTCATAAATTTTAAGAAAAATAACAATCAAAAATAAGTATAAAATCTTCATAAGAAGTGATGTAGGTTTGCAATTCGTTAAAATTTGTATCTTTGTTCAAAAGAATTTAAAATAAATTGAACAATATTAAATCGACATTCACGATTAAAGACCTTGAAAATATTTCAGGAATAAAAGCTCATACGATACGAATTTGGGAAAAGCGCTATAATTTGTTATCGCCAGAGAGAACGGATACCAATATTCGTTATTATTCTTCAGAGAATTTACAAAAATTGCTGAATGTTGTACTGTTGAATAAAAACAATATTAAGATTTCTAAAATAGCAGAAATGTCTGATGATACAATTGTTTTAAAAGCCAGAGAGCTAGCTTTTAAAATGGCTGTAAATGATGAGGCAATCAACTCTTTTAAGTTGGCAATGTTTCAGTTTGATAAAACATTATTCAACAATGCTTATAATAGATTGCTTAAAAGAAAAACGTTTAGAGAGGTCTTTAAGGATGTTTTTGTGCCTTTTTTAAATCATATAGGCTTGTTGTGGCAAACAGATACATTATTGCCTGCCCATGAGCACTTTATTTCTAATTTAATAGTGCAGAAAATTCAAATTAATATCGAGAAATTAGAGTATTCTAATAGTAATTCAGAAGTGAGCTATGTGTTGTTTTTGCCTGAAAATGAAATTCATGAACTAGGGTTGATGTATTTGAATTACGAGCTTATATTAAGAGGGTACCATACAATTTATTTAGGGCAAAGCTTGCCGTTAGATAATTTAGATTGCTTTTTTAAAAGTAAAACAAAAGTTTGTTTTATTACTTCCATGACTGTGCAGCCATATGATGATAAGGTAGAGGAATATTTTTCAGAAATTGAAGAGGTGCTTGAAAATACAAATCACGAATTGATAGCAATAGGAAATAAAGCGATGGCAGTTGATCATGTTGATTTTAAAGCGAAAATAACAGTGTATTCTTCATTAAAAGCATTCCTAAATCAATTCTAATTTTTTTTTGAATGATTTTATTTTGTTTATTTTTTATTTGTTTTTGTTAAACAAAAAATGTAATTTTGACTAATGTTTTGATTTTCAAGACATATTTTTTTAACGAAACTAATTTTGTTTAATGTTTTTCGGTGTAAAATAAACAAAGTCTACTTAAGCTGAAAAGTAGACTATCAATAAAAAGAGTAAGTATTCATTTTAAAATGTAGAATTATGAAAGTAAAGAATTTAACCTCTGTGTTGTTTTTGGGACTGTTTTTAAGTGTTGGTTTGTTAACGTCGTGTAGCGATGATGACGATCCGGTGGTAGAAAAGCCCAAAACTATAGTTGATGTTGCAGTTGCAGATTCCAATTTAAGTATTCTTGTATCTGCTTTACAAAAGGCTGATTTAGTATCCGCTTTACAAGCCGAAGGATCTTTTACGGTTTTTGCGCCTACAAACGCAGCATTTCAGGCGTTGTTAGATAGTAATGACTCATGGAGTTCTTTAGATGATATTCCAGTAGAAACATTAAAGTCTGTCTTGTTATTTCACGTGATAACTGGAGAGGTAAAAGCAGCTGATTTATCCAATACCTATGTAAAAACGTTGTCTACAGGTCCAAACGATGAGATGTTGTCATTGCAAGTGGAAGTTGATGGAGCAGTGGAATTTAATGGAGATTCAAAACCAATAGCAACAGATATTATGGCTTCAAACGGAGTTATACATACTATAGACAAAGTAATGTTACCAGCTAATGTAGTGACCTTAGCGTTAAACAATAGTGGTTTCACTTCTTTAGTTGCAGCGTTGACAGATGATCGTCATACTACAGATTTTGTTTCTTTATTAAAAGAGAACGGACCATATACAATTTTTGCACCTACAAATGATGCATTTCAAGCACTGTTGGATAGCAATGATTCTTGGAATTCATTAGCAGATATTCCTATTGCAACATTAGAAGCAGTATTAAAGTATCATGTGTTAGCGGGAGGAAATGTACAGTCAGATGAATTAAGTGATAATCAAGAAATCACAATGTTTGATGGAAATATAGTTACAGTTGATTTATCAAGTGGAGCAAAAGTAAATACAAGCTCAGGACAGTCTGTTGTGATTTCATTGACTGATGTGCAAGGAACGAATGGAGTAATCCATGTAGTTAATAGTGTTCTTTTACCTTAGTTTTATAGTAATGTGTTGGTTACGAGTGAAAACTTTTTTCACTCGTAGTTAATTTAATTATATTTATAAGAAATAATTTGAAAAAAAAAGTATACATAATAGGTTCAGGATTCTCTTCTTTGTCGGCATCATGTTATTTAGCTAAGGCTGGATATGAAGTGATTGTATTAGAAAAAAATGCTTCAATTGGAGGTAGAGCAAGGCAATTATTAAGAGAAGGATTTACCTTTGATATCGGTCCTACTTGGTATTGGATGCCAGATGTTTTTGAAAAGTTTTTCGGAGATTTTGGTAAAAAGCCATCAGATTACTACGAGTTAGAAAGGTTGAGTCCTGCTTATGAGGTGTACTTTGGAGAAAAAGATTCAATTGTAATTCCAGGAACACTAGAAGAGATTTATGAGGTTTTTGAAAAAGAAGAAAAGGGAAGTTCAAAACACCTGAAGTCTTTTTTAAAGTCGGCAAAATATAATTATGATGTTTCTATAAATGATTTAGTTTATAAACCAGGAGTTTCTCCTTTAGAGTTGGTAACTCCAGTTACTATGGGAAAAATATTTCAGTTTTTTTCTACTATCAGACATGAGGTAAGAAAGAAAATTAAAAGTAAAAAACTAATTCAAATTTTAGAATTCCCAGTGTTGTTTTTAGGAGCAAAACCAAGCAATACTCCAGCGTTTTATAATTTTATGAATTATGCCGATTTTGGCTTAGGTACATGGCATCCAAAAGGAGGAATGTACAAAGTAATTGAGGCCATGACTACCCTAGCTACGAGCTTAGGTGTGAAATTTCAAACCAATGCAAATGTTGAAGAAATTGTAGTAAACGATAGAGGCGAAACAGTTGGAGTCGCGGTTGATGGAAAATTAATGGAATCTGATATAGTGTTAAGTGGAGCAGATTATCATCATACAGAAACTTTACTGCCTAAATATCTAAGACAATATTCTGAAAGTTACTGGGATAAAAAAACATTTGCACCATCGTCATTACTCTTTTATGTAGGCTTTGATAAGAAATTAGAAAATGTATGCCATCATACTCTGTTTTTTGACACAGATTTTGATGTGCATGCAAAAACAATATATGATGTTCCTAGTTGGCCAAAAGAACCATTGTTTTATGCGAGCTTTCCTTCAATCACCGATGGTTCTTTTGCGCCCAAAGGAAAAGAGGCTGCTACTTTTTTAATACCATTAGCGCCAGGTATAGAAGATACTCCAGCGTTAACAGAGCGCTATTTCAACATTATAATAGAGAGGTTAGAAAGATTAACAAATCAATCAGTAAAAGAACATGTATTGTTTAAAGAAAGTTTTTGTGTAAATGACTTTGTTAAGGAGTACAATTCTTACAAAGGCAATGCATACGGATTGGCAAATATTTTAACACAAACAGCATTTTTAAGACCCAAGATAAAAAGTAAAAAGGTAAAGAATTTGTTCTTTACAGGACAATTAACAGTGCCAGGACCTGGAGTCCCCCCGTCTTTAATTTCAGGAAAAATAGCTTCAGATTTAATTTTAAAAACGTACAAAGATGAAACAATTGTTTGATGAGGTTTCTTGCGCATGTAGTAAGTTAGTAACTCAAAAATATAGTACCTCATTTTCGTTAGCTACGAAGATGTTATCACCAAAAATACGTACAGATATTTATAATATTTACGGTTTTGTGCGCTTTGCAGATGAAATAGTAGATTCTTTTCATCAGTACGATAAGGAACAATTATTATTAAAGTTTGAAAGAGATTATTACGAATCTAAGAATAGAGGAATTAGCTTGAACCCTATTTTAAATTCGTTTATACATACCGTAAACAAGTACAAAATTTCTGACGAGTTGGTACAAGCGTTTTTAAAAAGTATGAAAGCCGATTTGTACAAAACAGCTTACACAACTACAGAAGAATACAATGAATATATATATGGGTCAGCAGACGTTGTAGGCTTAATGTGTTTAAAGGTTTTTGTAAATGGAAATCAGCAAAAGTATGAGGAGCTAAAAGAGCCTGCAATGCGTTTAGGATCAGCGTTTCAAAAAGTAAATTTTTTAAGAGACTTAAAAGAAGACTTTAACGAATTGAATAGATCTTATTTTCCAAATATCAATTTTGGAGACCTAAGTACAGAAGGAAAAAATGCAATTATTAAAGAAATAGAAGGCGATTTTGATGTTGCTTACAAAAACGGAATTTTAAAGTTACCTGTTGAAGCAAAGTTTGGAGTGTATATGGCGTATAGATATTATAAAAAGTTGTTAAAGAAGCTTCAGGACACGCCTTCAACAAAAATTATGGATACTAGAATTCGAATTTCAAACCCGATGAAAATTAATCTTCTAGCAAGAAGTTATGTAAGGTATAAATTGAATTTAATATGATTAAAAGTGGTATCTTAGGAGTACTGTTTTTTATGTCGATTATAGGTTTCAATAATGCACCTAATTTTGTTATAGAATACCATGAATTAGCTACTAAAGAAGCAGAGTTATCTTACATAAAAAAATATAAAAACAGTAAAGAAGTAAGTATACAAGCCTATGTAGTTTCTTTACAAATGAAACAGGCAAAATATAAAACAATGCCTTGGAGTAAACTAAAAGTTTTTAACACGAACAAAAGCAAATTAGAAGAATTAATTTTAAAGAATCCTAACAATGTCCATCTAAGGTATGTTAGGTTGGTAATACAAGAAAATACACCAAGTATTTTAGGATATACATCTTCTATTAAAAAAGACAAGCAGTTTTTAAAAAAGGTGCTTCAAAAAAAAGACAGTGTGAGTTATTTACATACATATATAATTAACAATACATCATTATGAATATAGCAATTTACATAACAGTAACCACGCTAACGTTTATTGTTATGGAAGGGGTTACTTGGTGCACACACAAATATGTAATGCACGGTTTTGGTTGGTACTTACATGAAGATCACCACCAGCCAGGATATCCACATGTTTTTGAAAAAAACGATGCTTTTTTCGTGGTCTTTGCAATTCCTAGTATCTTATTATTTTACTTCGGAATTCGACCAGAGTTAAACTTTTTGTTTTTCATAGGATTAGGTATTCTGTTGTATGGTATTGCTTACTTTTTGGTACATGATGTGTTAATTCATAGAAGATTTAAGTGGTTTGATAAAACGAATAACCAATACTTAAAAGGATTGCGAAAAGCACATAAAATTCATCACAAACATTTGGGTAAACACGACGGAGAATGTTTCGGAATGTTGTTTGTACCCTTTAAATATTTTAATAAAAGACAGTGAGTCAGTATGTATATCTAATATTAAATCTAGGCAGTTTAAGTATTCCGCTATTGTATAGTGTTTTTGAAAAAAAACTACACTTTATACAATATTTCAAACAAGCAGCGCTTAGTATTTTGTTAGTTGCCTTGTTTTTTTTAATCTGGGACAGTTGGTTTACGCAAATGGGAGTATGGGGTTTTAACCCTGATTACCATTTATCCTTAAAATTACTGCACATGCCAATAGAAGAATGGATGTTCTTCTTTTGTATACCCTATGCATGTCTATTTACACATGAAGTATTAAAATTTTTATATCCAAAGTTTAAAATGTCAAAGTCAATGACAGTAATCATAAGCTTTTTACTCATAGTTTTAGTGAGTTTATTATTGATTTTTAACTTCGGAAAATGGTATACAACAGTTAACTTCATACTATTCTTATTGCTGTTGGGCTATGCGTTAAAATATCATTTGAATACGTTACAAGAATATTACCCAAGCTTCTTGGTAATATTAGTTCCTTTCTTAATCGTTAATGGAATTTTAACAGGAAGTTTTATAGAAAAACCAGTTGTTTGGTATAACAATTCAGAAAACTTAGGATTTAGAATTTTTACCATACCCTTTGAAGACATTTTTTATGCATTTACAATGTTGTTTTCAGTACAGTTAATCTTCAATTCTTTAAAAAGAAAAAAACTTGAAAGAAAATAAATACATACGATTTTTAATATTCCTAATAGCTAACTTTTCAGCTTTACCTATTGGAGCTTGGTTAATGAACGACGGGCCAAGAACAGATTGGTACTTATCTTTAAACAAAGCTCCATGGACACCGGCAGGATGGGTTTTTGGAGCAGCATGGACAACCATTATGGTATTGTTTTCTGTATATATGACTAGAGTGAGTTTTCAACATGAATTTTTAAACAAAAAAGTACTCATTTTGTATATAGACCAATGGATTTTAAATGTAAGCTGGAATTATATTTTCTTCAATCAACATTTAACAAAACTAGGTTTAGTAGTAATCGCTTTATTGTGGATACTCGTAGGTTATTTCACTTTTGAGTATTTAAAAAAAGTAAAATGGTATACACTATTTATTCTTCCATATCTAATATGGATGACGATTGCAACTAGTCTCAACGCATACATCGTATTAAACAATTAAATCATGGCAAAAAAAAAGAACATAACTCAAGAAAAAATAATAGAATGGTATATGAACGCTGTACTATCAGCAGGTAAACCAAACTCCATATTTTCTTTCGCACAAGAAAACAACTTTGAAGAGGCAGATTTTTACAAACATTTTTCAAGTTTTGAAAGTTTAGAAAAAGCTATTTTCGGAGTTTTTGCAAAAGAAACTATTCACTTATTGCATAAAACAGAGGCATACAAAGACTATCCATCAAAAGATAAACTATTAAGTTTTTACTTTACTTTTTTTGAACTGTTAACAGCTAACAGATCGTACGTGTTGTTACAATTCAAGGAAATGAAAACCGACTTTTCAAGATTATCTGTATTGAAAGAGTTGCGAGTAGAATTTATTGATTTTGTAAACGGATTAGATCTTGAAAAAATTGACTTTAAAAATGAAAAAGTAAATAAAATTCAAGATAAAACTGTTGCAGAAGGATATTGGATGCAGTTATTAATGATCTTAAAATTTTGGATAGATGATGAATCACCTAATTTTGAAAAAACAGATCTTTTTATAGAAAAATCAGTTAAAGCAAGTTTTGATATTCAGCAAATAGCACCTGTAAAAAGTGTGATTGATTTAGCAAAGTTTTTGTGGAAAGAAAAATCACCAATGGTATGAAAACGCTAAATAAAATACCAACCTCAAAAATAGAACGAGCTACAAAACTAGTTACAACAGGAGTAAAAGTTGGTGTAAACTATGCTAAATACTACGGAAATAAAATCACCAAATCAGAAGAGGAAGCAAAAAAACAGCTCAACGAAGACAATGCTACCGATATTTACGACGGATTAAAAGAATTAAAAGGATCGGCATTAAAAGTAGCGCAAATGCTAAGCATGGAAAAAAATATTTTACCCAATGCTTATGTAGAAAAATTCTCATTATCTCAGTTTTCAGTACCGCCATTATCAGGACCTTTAGTAACCAAAACATTTAAAAAATACTTCAGTAAAACACCTAATGAAGTTTTTGATACGTTTACGGCAGAATCAGTAAATGCAGCGAGTATAGGGCAAGTTCACAAAGCCACCAAAGATGGAAAGGAACTAGCTGTAAAAATTCAATATCCAGGAGTAGCGGATAGTATTTCAACCGATTTAGCGATGGTAAAACCCATCGCAATGAAAATGTTTAATATTAAAGGTGAAGGCTCTGACGAATACTTCAAAGAAGTTGAAGACAAACTTTTAGAGGAAACTAATTATGAATTAGAGCTAGCTCAGAGTAATGAAATTGCTAATGCCTGTAAACATATTCCAAATTTAAAATTCCCAAACTACTATCCAGACTTGTCATCAGATAGGATTTTAACGATGGACTGGATGGATGGAGTTCACCTGTCAGAATTTACTAAAGAAGAACAAACTGAAGATGTTTCAAATAAACTAGGACAAGCTTTGTGGGATTTTTACATGTACCAAATGCACAAGCTAAAAAAAGTACATGCAGACCCGCATCCAGGGAATTTTTTAGTGTCCAAATCAAATGAATTGATCGTTATCGATTTTGGATGCATGAAAGAAGTTCCTGAAAGTTTTTATGTGCCTTATTTCGAACTAGCAAAACGAGAGAATATAGATAATCCAGCTTTTTTTGAAAGTAAACTCTATGAATTAGAAATTTTAAGAAAAGACGATACACCTGAAGAAATAACCTTTTTTAAGTCGCTTTTTTATGAGATGTTATCACTCTTTACACAACCTTTTCAGCAAGAAGAATTTGATTTTTCTGATGCCATTTTCTTCGGGAAAATAGCAGATTTGGGTCAGAAATATGCCAAGAGTACCGAGCTTAAAAAGATGAACGGAAATAGAGGGTCAAAACACTTCATTTATATCAACCGAACATTTTTTGGTTTGTATAACTTAATGCACGACTTAAAAGCAAACAAGGTAAAAATCAATAATTTTAATACGATATAATGCACATTACACGTCAACAAATAGACGAGTTTCCTCATCTGTATAAAATAAATTTGATGAATAGCATTTCTGGTTATAAACCAGCAAATCTTATTGCGACAAAATCAACTGATAACATAACCAATGTTGCAGTATTTAGTTCGGTGGTACATTATGGTTCTAGTCCAGCAATTTTAGGATTTGTATTACGCCCCACAACCGTTGTGAGGAATACGTATAACAATATCAAAGAAACAGGATATTATACAATCAATGCTATTAATGAAGCAATAATTGAGGAAGCGCATCATACCTCGGCTAAATATCCTTCGGAAATTTCAGAATTTGATAAAACAACACTTTCGGAAGAATTTAAAAATAACTTCTATGCTCCATTTGTAGCAGAGTCACCCTTACAAATAGGAATGAAGTTTTTAGAAGAGCATCATATAAAAGTCAATGGAACTATTTTAGTGTTAGGTGAAGTAACGGATTTGTATTTTAAGGACGCTATGTTGTCAGAAGATGGTTTTTTAAACTTATCCAAAGAAAAAGTAGCTGCCATTAATGGATTAGATACCTATATGGTCGCAGAAAACTATACAAGATTGTCGTATCAAAGACCCAAGGAATGAAAATCTTAGTTACAGGCACAACAGGTTATATAGGAAAACGATTAATTGTTAGGTTACTAGAAAGTAATCACCAGTTAGTTTGTTGTGTTCGTGATTTAGATAGAATACCAGATGAGTTTGAAAACAATCCGAATGTTACTTTTATAAAAGTTGATTTTTTAAATATAGAAAATACACGCTTTCCAAAAGATATCGATGCAGCGTATTATTTAATACATTCGATGGCGACGACATCAGAAAACTTTGAAAACTTAGAGTTAACCTGTGCACAGAATTTTAAAAAACTAGTAGAGACTACTAACTGTAAGCAAGTGGTGTATTTAAGCGGAATAGTTAATGACAATTCGCTGTCCAAGCACCTAAAATCAAGATACGAAGTAGAAAAAAAGTTACAATCAAACAGTTATGCCTTAACCACCTTTAGAGCAGGAATTATTGTAGGAAGCGGAAGTGCTTCTTTTGAAATTATAAGAGACATTGTAGAGAAGCTTCCAGTAATGGTAACTCCTAAATGGTTGAAAACGAAAACACAGCCTATTGCGGTTAGAGACGTATTAGCTTTTTTAGAGAATAGTTTACAAGTTAAAGAAACCTACAATAGATCTTTTGATATCTGCGGTCCTGAGGTACTAACCTATAAGGAAATGTTGTTACAGTTTGCTGAGGTAAGAGGGTTTAAAAGATACATTTATACACTTCCAGTACTAACACCAAAACTATCTTCCTATTGGCTATATTTTGTAACATCAACCTCTTTTAACCTAGCACAAGCCTTAGTAGATAGTATGAAGGTTGAAGTAATCGCAAAACCAAGTAACATTAATACGTTACTTAATGTAGCGCCAATAACCTATAAAGAAGCTGTAGCATTAGCTTTTCAAAAAATAGAGCAAAACGAAGTAATTTCTAGCTGGAAAGATGCCGTGAGTAGTGGTGTTTTTCATGACCAACTAGCAAAACATATTCAAATACCTCAATACGGCTGTTTTAAAGATGTGAGAGTTAGAGAAGTACAAAATGAAACAAAGACACTACATAAAATTTGGAGTATAGGAGGACAAACAGGATGGTATAAATTCAATTTTCTTTGGAAGATAAGAGGATATATAGATAAACTTTTTGGAGGTGTTGGATTGCGAAGAGGTAGAAGACATCCCACAGAATTAGAACCAGGAGACCCACTCGATTTTTGGAGAGTGTTATTGGCAGATAAAAAGAATAAGCGGTTGATTTTATTTGCTGAAATGAAACTACCCGGAGAAGCGTGGTTAGAGTTTAAAATAGTAAAAGACAAATTATATCAAAGAGCCGTTTTTAGACCTAAAGGAATTTGGGGAAGAATGTACTGGTATGCCGTTTTACCTTTTCACGCATTTGTATTTAAAGGAATGATTCATCATTTAATAAAAGCGTAAGTATGAAAACAATTGTAGTAGTAGGAGGGAGTAGCGGTATTGGTAAAGCAATTATTGATGATTTAAAAGAAACTCATAGAATTATCAATATTAGTAGAACCGAACCAGAAACTCATGAAAATATAAAACATTATACATGTGATGTTACCAAAGATGAACTTCCAGAATTAGAAGAAGTTCACGGATTAGTTTATTGTCCGGGAAGCATCAATCTTAAATCCTTTTCAAGATTAAAAATAGCAGATTTTAAAACTGATTTTGAAATAAACGTAATAGGAGCAATTAAAACACTGAAAGCTTATGAAGGGGCTTTGACAAAAAATAACGGAAGCGTTGTGTTGTTTAGTACGGTAGCTTCGTTTTTAGGAATGCCTTTTCATGCAAGTATTGCAACAAGTAAATCAGCAATTGAGGGACTAACAAAATCGCTAGCGGCAGAATATGCGACTAAAATCCGATTTAATGCCATTGCTCCTACAGTAACCGATACACCATTGGCTGCTCGTTTATTACGAAATGAAAAACAACAAGAAAGTTTACAAAATAGGCATCCGCTAAAAAAATATTTAAAAGCAGAAGAAGTAGCAGGATTGGCAACCTTTTTACTTTCAGAAGCAGCTGCGTCAATGACAGGACAAATAATTCCTATGGATGCTGGAATTGTAAGTGTAAAAATGTAGAAAATGAAATGGTTTTTAATTCTAAGTTTTCTTATGTATTTGAATGATGAGATTATAATTTTTGATAAAGACAACAACACACAAAAGTGGTATATCACTAACGATACTGTTATGGGAGGTATTTCTAGTTCTTCTGTGAAAATTAATGAGAAAGGATACTTAGTTTTTTCAGGAAGAGTTTCTACTGAAAATAATGGTGGATTTGCTATGACCAGAATGTCAACAGCTATAAGTTTAAACAAACATTCAAAGGTAGTGTTAAGGGTAAAAGGAGATGATAAGCAATATCAATTACGATTAAAGTCAGACGAATCTCAACGTTATTCTTATGTGCAAGCATTCAGAACCAACAAGCAAGAACAAGAAATTATATTACCACTAACAGGGTTTTATCCCGCTTTTAGAGGTAGAAAGTTAAGCTTTGGTAATTTTTCTGCTAACCAAATAAAAGAAGTAGCAGTTTTAATAGGGAACAAAAAGGACGAAAACTTTTCGTTAGAAATCATAAAAATAGCAATTCAATAAAATGAACACAGTAAAAATATTCTTAATCATGGCATTATTTAGTTTTTCAGGAAAAGCACAAACAGTTGTTCCTAAAGAATCGTTGTACGATATAAAAATTGAAGGAATCAATGGAGAAAATTTAGATCTTCATCAATTTAAAGGAAAGAAAATACTATTTGTAAATGTAGCATCAAAATGTGGCTTTACAAATCAGTATGAAGGTTTACAAGAGTTATACACAAAACATAAGGATAAATTAGTAATTATAGGATTGCCATGTAATCAATTTGGAGGCCAAGAACCAGGAACAATAAAAGAAATTCAATCGTTTTGTAGTGTAACCTATGGAGTAGATTTTCCTATGACAGAAAAAATTGAGGTTAAAGGAGAAAATCAACACCCGTTATACCAATGGTTAACACAAAAAGAGAAAAACGGAAAAATGAGTTCTTCAGTAAAATGGAATTTTCAAAAATATTTGGTAGATGAAGAAGGAAGGTTAGTTGATGTTTTTTATTCAATCACCAAGCCAATGAGCAAGAAAATTACCAAACTATTGTAATGATTCATTTCAAAAAACATTCAGGTATTTATACTTTATCAACAGAGCAAATATTAAACGTTCCGTTAAGAAAAGCGTGGGATTTTTTTAGTTCTCCAGGAAACTTACAAAAAATAACACCGTCACATATGGGCTTTCAAATTACTTCTGAGGTTGATAAAAAAGCCTATGCGGGGCAAATAATTACCTACAAAGTAGGGATTTTACCAGGCATTAAGTCTAGTTGGGTTACTGAAATAACACAAGTAAAAGAACAACAGTTTTTTATAGATGAACAGCGATTTGGCCCTTATAACATGTGGCATCACGAACATTGGTTTGAAGAGTTGCCAAATGGAAAAACATTGATGAAAGACAAAATATCCTACAAAATACCTTTTGGTTTTTTAGGACATATCGCCCAATCAATCTTTATAAAAAGGCAGTTAAAAGGAATTTTTGAACATCGTTATCGTACGTTAGAAAAACTATTTAATGGAAAATAAAGTATCGATTTTTTGGTTTCGTCGAGATTTACGTTTAGAAGATAACAAAGGATTGCATGAAGCGCTTCAATCAGGAAACAAGGTAATTCCGTTATTTATTTTTGATGAAGATATTTTAGAAAGTCTTCCTAAACATGATGCGCGTGTAACGTTTATTTATCAAATGCTACAACAACTTGATAAAGAGTTAAGAAAACATCAATCATCTCTTATAATAAAAAAAGGAAAACCGTTAGCAATTTGGAAAAAACTAACAGAAGAATATACAATTGAAGCAGTTTACACAAATAAAGATTACGAACCTTATGCAATTAAAAGAGATAAGGAAGTAGCCGACTTTTTAGCATCAAAAGGAATAATATTTAAAGCTTTTAAAGATCAAGTAATTTTTGAAGAAAACGAAGTTTTAAAAAACGACGGAACTCCATATACAGTTTTCACACCCTATAAAAACAAGTGGTTGCAAAACTTCTCTGAAAAGAAAGATACACAAGAGTTTACAATTGACTTTGTTAACTTTTATCAGTTTTTATCTGAATTTCCATCATTAGCTTCCATAGGTTTTGAAGAAAGTACGATTAAAGTAAAACCATACAACCTATCTAATTTAGAGGAATATGATGAGGTAAGAGACTTTCCTTCGCAAGACAAAACTTCGTATTTATCACCTTATTTACGTTTTGGATTGGTAAGTACTCGAAAAATGGTTCGATTTGCGTTAACAACCAACCAAACTTTTTTAAGTGAGTTGATTTGGCGTGAGTTTTTTATGCAGATTTTATATCACTTTCCGAAAGTAGTTACTCAGAACTTTAAACAAAAGTACGATGCTGTTCCTTGGAGGAACAACGAAGAAGAATTTAAAAAATGGTGTGAAGGTAACACAGGGTATCCGATGGTTGATGCAGGCATGCGAGAGCTGAATACAACAGGATATATGCACAACAGAGTACGTATGATAACCGCAGGCTTTTTATGCAAACATTTATTGATTGATTGGCGTTGGGGAGAAGCGTACTTTGCAGAAAAGCTATTGGATTATGACCTGTCAGCAAATAATGGGAATTGGCAATGGGCAGCAGGTACGGGTTGCGATGCAGCCCCATATTTTAGAGTATTCAACCCAGAATCTCAATTAAAAAAGTTTGATAAAGATTTACAATATGTTAGAAAATGGGTAAGAGACTTTGATGAGCTAACCTATCCGCAACCAATGGTAGAACACAAGTTTGCGAGAGAAAGAGCGATCAATACCTATAAAAAAGCACTGCAATAAAAAAAGGTTCAGAATTTTCTGAACCTTTTTAGTATGTATTAAGCGATATAGTCTTTAGCTCTCTCTAATGCTTTTGGAATTCCACCAGGGTTTTTACCACCAGCAGTTGCAAAGAAATTTTGTCCACCACCACCACCGTGGATTAGTTTTCCTAACTCTCTAACAACTTTACCAGCATCATAGCCTTTTTCATTAGCTAACTCTTTAGAAATATAACAAGTTAACATTGCCTTTTCAGCAGAAGGAGCAGTAGCAAATACCACAAATAAATTGTTGATTTCTCCACCCAATTCAAATAATAAGTTTTTAATGCTGTTAGGATCTAAATCTACTTTAGTTGCTAAAAACTGAACTCCATTTACCTCTTGTAATTGGTTTTTAAGTTCGCCTTTCATATTTTTAGCTTTATCCTTTAATAGTTGTTCAACTTGCTTTTTTAAAGCAGCATTTTCATCTTGTAAACTACTTACCGATTTAGCAACATCTTTAGGATTTTTCAATAATTGTTTTACTGCATCGTAGTTGCGCTCAACATCTTCAAAATAATCGCCAACAGCTACATTGGTAATTGCTTCGATTCTTCTGATTCCTGCAGCGACAGCACCTTCCGACTTTATTTTGAAATACCAAATATCGCCAGTTTGTTGTACGTGCGTACCTCCACATAATTCCATTGATTGTCCAAAACGAATGGTACGAACACTATCACCATATTTTTCACCAAATAACGCTACAGCACCTTCATCAATAGCTTGTTGCATTGGTATATTTCTTTGCTCTTGTAATGGAAGATTTTCACGAATACGAGCATTTACGAATTCCTCAACAGCTTCTAATTGATCATTGTCTACTTTAGAGAAGTGAGAAAAATCAAAACGTAAATAATCAGGACTCACCAACGAACCTTTTTGTTCTACATGATCTCCTAAAATAGTACGTAACGCTTGGTGTAATAAGTGAGTAGCCGAGTGGTTACTAGCTGCTAAACTTCTGTGTTCTTTATTTACAACAGCCTTAAAAGTTTCGTGTAAGTTTTTAGGTAAATTCTTTGTGAAATGAATGATAACATTGTTCTCTTTTTTGGTGTCAAGCACATAAATAATATCACCATTAGGAGCTTCAATATATCCTTTGTCACCCACCTGTCCACCACCTTCTGGATAAAAAGGAGTCATGTTAAACACTAGTTGATATTGGTCACCGTCTTTTTTGGTACTAACTTTTCTGTAGCGAGTTAATCTTACATTGGTAGTTAATATATCGTACCCGATAAACTCTTCAACATCATCATCTAATAAAACAACCCAATCACCTGTTTCACTTGCAGAAGCTGCACGAGAACGCTCTTTTTGAGCTTTCATGCCCGCATTAAATTCCTCTTCATTAATTTCATAGCCCTTTTCACGAGCGATTAACTGTGTTAAATCAAGAGGGAATCCGTAAGTGTCGTATAATTCAAAAGCACGTTTACCAGATACAGTTTTACCATTGGTAGTTGCAATAACTTGGTCTAGTAATAATAACCCTTGATCTAATGTACGTAAGAAAGAAGTTTCTTCTTCTTTAATTACATTGTGTACTAAAGTATTTTGTTTTCTAATTTCAGGGAATGCGCCTCCCATTTGGTATGCTAAAGTTTCTACTAACTTATAAATAAAAGGCTCTTTCTGGTTTAAGAAAGTAAAACCATAACGAATAGCACGACGTAAAATTCTACGGATTACATAACCCGCACCGTTATTACTTGGTAACTGACCATCGGCAATCGCAAAAGCAACAGCACGAACGTGATCAGCAACTACACGAATAGCAATATCTATTTTTTCATCTTTACCATAAGTAGTACCAGTAATTGTTTCTATCTCTCTAATTAATGGAGTAAATACATCGGTATCGTAGTTCGATTGAACTCCTTGTAATACCATACATAAACGCTCAAACCCCATACCGGTATCGATGTGTTTCGCTGGAAGCTCTACTAAAGAACCATCTGCTTTACGATTGTATTGCATAAATACCAAGTTCCAGATTTCAACAACCTGAGGATGATCTTCATTTACTAACGATTTTCCATCCACCTTAGCTTTTTCTTCAGCAGAACGAATATCGACATGGATCTCAGAACACGGACCACAAGGACCTTGTTCACCCATTTCCCAGAAGTTATCTTTTTTATTACCCATTAAGATACGATCTTCAGCAATGTATTGCTTCCAAATATCGTATGCCTCTTGATCCATTTTTGTACCATCCTTTTCATCACCTTCAAAAACAGTTACGTACAAAATGTCTTTATCTACTTTGTAAACTTCAGTTAATAACTCCCAAGCCCAAGCAATAGCTTCTTCCTTAAAATAATCACCAAAACTCCAGTTACCTAACATTTCAAACATGGTATGGTGGTAAGTATCGTAACCAACCTCTTCCAAATCGTTGTGTTTACCAGAAACACGTAAACACTTTTGAGTATCAGAAACTCTACTATTTTTAGGAGTTGAGTTTCCTAAGAAAAACTCTTTAAAAGGCACCATACCAGCGTTGGTGAACATTAAAGTAGGATCGTTCTTTAACACCATGGGTGCTGAAGGAACTATTTCGTGCTGTTTTGATTTAAAAAAATCTAAAAATTTAGCTCTAATATCTTGAGATTTCATACAACTCTGGGTATCTGAATTTTGTTAAAATATGTTTAAAAAACTGCTTGTAAAAAGAAGTTTTAAAAGATTTTGTAAATTTGTGAGTTTTCAAATTGTACATCCCCTCAGGATGCTTAATTTAAAAAGCACAAAAATAGTACATTTAGCATTATGGCAAAAGTAAAATATTATTATGACCCAGATACTTTATCCTATAGAAAGATAGAGGTTAGAAGAAGTGAAAAGTATAAGAAAACTTTTTTGGGGCTACTTAGTTTTTTATTAATTGCTTTTTTTGGTTTTATAGGCTTTAGCCAGTTTTTAATGTCTCCAAAAGAGCGAGCTCAAAAAAGAGAATTAGAAAACTTAAAATTACATTACGAGTTACTTTCAAAAAAAATGGAAGAAAGTGCTCAAATCTTAACCGATTTACAAGAAAGAGATAACAATATTTACCGAACATATTTTGAAGCAAGTCCAATTCCTGAAGAGCAACGAAAAGCAGGTTTTGGTGGTGTTAATAGGTACAAACACTTAGATGGTTTTGACAATAGTTCAATGGTAAAAAAAGTAACCAAAGAGTTAGATATTTTATCAAAACAAATGGTAGTGCAATCAAAATCGTTAGATGAGATTGTTGAGCTAGCTAAAGAAAAAGAAAAAATGCTAGCTTCAATACCGGCGATTCAACCTGTAAAAAACCAAGATTTAAAAAGAATGGCCTCTGGTTATGGTATGCGTTTACATCCTATTTTAAAGTCGTGGCGTATGCATAACGGAATGGATTTTACTGCACCTACGGGGACTCCAATTTTTGCCTCTGGAAACGGTGTTGTTAAAAAAGCACATAGAAGTTCTACTTTTGGAAAAGTAGTTTATATTGATCATGGGTATGGTTATGAAACTATTTACGCTCATATGAGTAAGATTGAAGCTAAGAGAGGACAAAAAGTAAAACGTGGCGATTTAATAGGTTATGTTGGAAATACAGGGCGTTCTGCAGCACCACATTTGCATTATGAAGTGCATAAAAATGGTAGGCCTGTAAATCCTATTTATTATTACTACGGAGATTTAACTCCAGAAGAGTTTGTAGCGATGCAGAAAGCTTCACAACAAAAAGGTCAGTCGTATGACTAAACACATAACAAGTTGTGAAAAATGTATGTAGACTTACCCGATAAACGATATTATAAAATAGGAGAAGTGGCTAAAGCTTTTGGGGTGAATAGTTCACTTATACGATTTTGGGATAAAGAGTTTGAAATCATCAATCCTAAAAAAAATGCCAAAGGCGATCGGTTGTTTACACAAGAAGACGTAAAAAACTTTAAAATTATTTACAATCTTGTAAAAGAAAGAGGTTTTACTTTAGACGGAGCCAAACAAAAACTAAAGAAAAACCCAGAGGGAGTCGTAAATAATCAGGAAATTATTAGTAGATTAGAAACTGTAAAAGCAGAGTTAATAAAAATCAAAAATCAATTATAATTACAAAAAATCAAAAATTATGAAAAAATGGTTAGTGCCTTTAATTATTATAGGAGTTTTAGTATTTGGAATTTATTCATGGGCAAAAGGATTTTATAATACAGCAGTAACGTACCAGGAAGATGCTAAAACTACATGGTCTAATGTAGAGAGTTCTTACCAACGAAGAAACGACTTAATTGGTAACTTAGTAAAGACTGTACAAGGAGCAGCCGATTTTGAAAAAAGTACGTTAACAGACGTAATCAATGCAAGAGCAAAAGCAACCTCAGTAAACATTAATGCTGGTGATTTAACGCCAGAAAAAATGGCACAGTTTCAACAAGCACAAACAGGATTAAGCGGAGCTTTATCTAAGTTATTAGTATCTGTAGAACGTTACCCAGATATCAAAGCAAATAAAAATTTCTTAGAATTACAAAGCCAGTTAGAAGGAACAGAAAATAGAATTAATGTAGCACGTGATCGTTACAACGAAGCTGTAAACGTTTACAATAAGCACATTAAAATGTTTCCTGGAAACCTGTTAGCAGGTATGTTCAACTTAACAGAAATGACACGTTATAAATCAGATGCAGGTTCAGAAAATGCTCCTGATGTAGATTTTAAATTCTAAAAATAGATGTCTAACGTAGAAGATTTTCTTACTGCCAAAGAAGAAGAGGAAATCGTTCAGGCTATTAGAGAAGCAGAACGAAATACTTCTGGTGAAATTCGTGTACATATAGAGAAAACTACTAAGGGTTCTCATTATGACCGAGCACTAGAAGTATTTCAAATGCTTACAATGTTTAATACTCAGCAACGAAACGGTGTATTATTATACATTGCTGTTGACGATCATAAATTTGTAATTTATGGTGATGAAGGTATTGACAAGGTAGTTCCAGAAAACTTTTGGGAAACAACCAAAGAAGCCATCCAAAACCAATTTAAACAAGGAAACTTTAAACAAGGAATTATAGATGGTGTGCTAAAAGCAGGAAAAGAATTACAGGCTCACTTCCCTTGGACTACCGATGATGAAGATGAGCTAAGTAATGAAATATCAAAAGGCTAAAACCTTCATAGAAGGAAGAAATATGATAAAAAATATAACGTCATTATATAAAAGAACAAACAAGTTACAGAAAGTAAAGGTTGTTCTTTTTTTTATTGCATTTTTATGCGGACACACTCTTTTTTCACAAGGGTTTCAAATTCCTGAGACACCTAAAGAGCAAACAAGTGTTTACGATTATATCAACCTTTTATCACCCAGTCAAAAGAAAAGCTTAGAAAATAAGCTAATTAGGTATGCTGATACCACTTCAACCCAAGTAGTGGTAGCAATTATAAGCTCTACACAAGGAGAAGAAATAGGGTATTTAGCTACCAACTGGGCACACAAATGGGAAATAGGGCAAAAGAAGGAAGACAATGGAGTGCTCATATTACTGGCAAAAGATGACCGTAAAGTAACGATACGAACAGGTTATGGAACCGAACACCTATTAACCGATTATGTTTCTAGACAAATTATAGAGTACGACATTATTCCTTACTTTAAACAAGGTGACTATTACGCTGGGTTAAACAGTGGAGTAGATGCTGTTTTCAAGGTAATGAGTGGTGAATACAAAGGCTCTAGAAAACAATCTAAAAAAACAGACTTTAGCTTTATTATCTTTATCATCATTCTGGTAGTATTCTTTATCATTATTTCAAGTGGAAGTAGAGGAAACCGTGGAGGAGGAAGAGGCTACAGAAAATCAGATGTAGCAAGAGGTATTTTAGAAACCATTATTTTAAGCAACGCAGGTAGAGGCGGTTTTGGCGGTGGAAGCTTCGGTGGAGGATCGTCAGGAGGTTTTGGTGGCGGAGGCGGCTTCGGCGGAGGTTTCGGAGGCGGAGGCTTTGGTGGTGGTGGAGCCACAGGAGGCTGGTAATAACGTCATTTATTTGGTAAAGGTTAGTTAACGTTAAAGCAATCTTGAAATGGTACTTATGCAAGGAAATTAAATGACCCTTACGTATGAAGACTAACATTAAAAGAAGAAGCTTTTTAAGAAACTCATTATTAGCCACTGGAGGATTACTTTTAGTCCCTAATTTTATCAGTTGTAAAGATGATGATATTGATGAATTACCAATTCCAGATAACTTAGCAGAGAAAAACTTTGAGCAAGGCGTTGCTAGTTTTGACCCCACAAACTCACAAGTTATCATCTGGACTCGTTATAGTACCAAAAATACTTCAGTTACCTTAATTTGGCAACTCGCAAAAGACAAAAATTTCAAAGAAGTTGTTCGTCAAGCAGAAGTAACTACCGATGCTTCAAGAGATTTTACTGTAGCTGTTGAAATTAAAGACTTAGATGCGGGACAAAAACTATACTATCGTTTTGTAAGTGTTGACGAAAAAGCAACATCACCAGTAGGAGAAACCCTAACGTTCAGCGAATCAATAAGCGAAGTAACGTTAGCAGTAGCATCTTGTGCAAACTTTGCCTACGGTTATTTTAACGTATATGAAGAGATAAAAAAATCGGATGCAGATGTTGTCATCCATCTAGGAGATTATATCTATGAATATGGCGAAAAAACTTATGGTTCGTTTAGAACACCTGAGCCTAAAGGAGAAATTATTTCGTTAGAAGATTATCGTACTCGTTACCGTCAATACCGTTCAGACGAGCAATTAAAAGAATTGCACAGAAGAAAACCTTTTATTTGTGTTTGGGACGATCATGAGGTGGCAAACGATACGTATAAAGACGGAGCTGAAAACCATCAAGAAGATGAAGGAAGCTTTGTTTCAAGAAAACAACGTGCATTAAAAGCATACAGTGAATATTTACCTAATATGACAAATCTGGTAGATAACTCAATTATTTACAGAAACTTGAAAATGGGAAATTTGGTAGATTTAATTATGCTAGATACGCGTATTATTGGAAGAGATAAGCAGTTAGAATATTCAGCATTTTATAATGAAAAAGGAGTATTTGATGCAGTAGCTTTTCAGCAAGCATGGTTAGATCCGCAACGCACACTTTTAGGAACTACCCAATTAGGATGGTTAGAAAGTGAACTTGCAGCTAGCAATAGTACATGGCAACTAATAGGGCAGCAAGTTTTAATGGGAAAAATGTTAATTCCTGCTGAACTACTAACACTTTTAGCAAAACTATTGGCAGAAGTATCTGCTACAGGATCAGCAAGTGAAGCAACGTTTAATCTATTTAAAACCTCTATAACAGAGCTGGTAACGATTAAAACAAGAGCTTTACAAAACGACCCTACGTTAACAGCAGAAGAGAAAGCAAGAATAGAAACGGTACTACCATATAACTTAGATGCTTGGGATGGTTATTTTATGGAAAGAGAACGTATTTTAGCAAGCTTTAAAAGTAAAAATGTAGTAGTGCTGGCAGGAGATACTCACAATGCGTGGTATAGCGATTTAAAAGATAATTCAGGAGAAAAAGTAGCAGTAGAGGTAGCTACAAGTTCGGTATCATCACCAGGGTTAGAAACCTATTTAGGAGCATCTGCAACAGAATTGGAAGCAGCATTAGGCTTGTTAATAGACGATTTACAATACAGTAATTTTTCTCAAAGAGGATATATGAAACTTAGAGTAACAGCAGCAGGTATACAAACTGACTGGAACTTTGTAGATACCGTTACCAACAAAACCTACTCAAATAGTATAGGAAAAACTGTAACCTTATAATTGCATAACCTGTTGTGTATTTTGAAGTTTTGCCAAAAGAATGTCTGTTCGAGTTATTTTCGATAGAAAATCGTATCGAGAACAACAATTTAAATTGTAAAATTTTATTCTCGATACTAATTTTATGGGTTTTTACCCGCAAAATTCACTCGAATTGACAAATTTCACACAAAGTTTACACAGAATTACCGATACATTAAAAGGCTTCTGAGTTATTCAGGAGCCTTTTTTATATGCTGTAAAAGAAATACAAAAGGGACTAATGTTGTACCTTTTCAGTCGTAGAAATACTAGATTTAGACCTAGTATTTACGGCTAAATTATATTGTTTTGTCAATAGATTGATTTCATTAATTAAAGCAGGGTATCGTTTGTTACCTGAGAGTGTAGCATGTGCTTCAATGTGTAATACAAGTTTTCTGTAAGCAAGAGTAGTTTCAATACGTAATTCTTCAATATTATTTTCAGGAGTAGTTGCTGGTTCTCCTATATGCTCAATATACTTAGTAGAAAACTCGGTATTGGCATCTTTTAGTTCAGTAAGCCAAGGAGTGATTTTAAGCAAAGAAATGGCTTGAATAAGCTCAGACTCCGTTTCAAAATCTTTACGAATACTGTCTAATATAGCGGTTTGTTCTTGATAGCTTTTACGAGCGATATCAGTGCCATAGGTATTTATAGTAGTAAGTAGTGCGTTGGCGGCATTAACTGTGGCTTCATTAAAGTGGTTAACATAAGCACTTACAAGTGTTTTGATTCCTGTAATAGCTTTATCTCTTCTAGTGTCAAGGGCTATAATTTCTTGTGTTAAGCTGTTACCTTGTACTTGTTGGTACAAAGAATCAATACGATTAACAAGAGTTGTTAATTCGTTAGTGGGGTTTGTTAATGCTAACGCATCAATGTCTTGTAAGTTTACAAGTTGTAAAATATCTTTCATGTATTGTAGATATTCACCGTTACGATACTGATTTAAATACGGATTGTTCATAGGCTAATTTTTTAATTAATACTAAATATTTATAGAAAGTGACTTGGTAACTTTCATAGCATTAGCAATTTAAGAGTATAAAAGTTTTTAAAAAAGTTAACAATTGTTAAAGTTTATTAACTGAGCAGATTTTTAAATTTTCACGAAGTAGTACACTAGGTTTTTAGGTTAAAATGTTAAAGAAAACTCAGGGGTATCCCTGAGAAGAATTCATTACAATTAGGGGAACCCCTTATTGTGGAAAAAACAATAAAGAGGTACCTTTAAATGCAATTGTAACTAGCTTTAAACTTATATATCATGAAAAAAAGAAGTAGTGATATCTCTAAACACTTAAGAATAGGAATCTTTTTAGTAAGCTTTCTTTTAGTGTTATGGAATTGTGAAAAGGAGCCTTTGTTAGAAACACAAAATAACTTTATAAGCAAAGTCAAAAGCAAAGTAAATACAGATTTAATAGACTTACCTTATACGAAAGATAACTTAACAGTAGATTGGAATAACTACAACATTGTTAAAAGTAACGATATAGAGTTTTATGAATTTAAAACAGCACTAATCGCTCCTTTAAATAATACTTCTGAAAATTTTGGTAGTCCAATTTTTTATGTAGTAGCCTACAAAGAAAACAATACAGTTGTAATAAAGTATATAGAAGTTAGGGCATACGATTATAGTTTAACAAAGTTTCCCGAAGACTTTATTAATTTAGGAGCTTTTTCAGGTTCGTTTAGGTATTTTAATGAAAAGGGAAAGTTAGAAAACTCAGAAGCTTTTATAGAAGGATATTTAATCAAAGCAAGCCAAGAGAATTATCTGCCTGTAAAAAGAAACACCTTACAAAAAGCCAAAGAGGAAGGGAGTTTCCAAGCAAGAGTTCAACCCTGTACAGAGGTTCCTTCAATCTTGTATATTCATGAAACGACACACCATTATAAAGACTATTACAAAGCATCTTATAGGGTGGATTCAAGCGGTAACGTTATAGAGGGAAGTGTGATGGTAGCAGATGTACCTTATAAATCAATATATTTAGGCTCAACAACACAAACATATACCTATACAAGTTTTTCTTGTGATACTCCCGATACAGGAGACGCTGTTTACAAATCAGAATACATGAGACAACAAATACTTATGGATTGTGGACCAGGGTATGACGATGTAACCTACGATGGAGAATGTGTTCCTATAGATGACGCTATTATAGACAACACCAACAACCCTTGCGTAAGTGCTATTATAAAAGCCTTACAAGAAAAAGATATGAAAGGTGCTTTGGTGCCTGATTTAGAAGGTATGGGACATTTGTCGCAAATGGTGTTAGATTTGTTTGACCATTCTCAAACTTATAACTTAACTTTTAATATAGGGCAATTAAATAACATAGGTTCTGGTGTAAGTGGCAACACCAATGGTTTTGATATTACCTTAGATACCGACTTAGTAAAAGATGCCACAAAGTTATTTATAGCCAAAACGGTTATACACGAAAGTTTCCACGCATATATTCATTACGTTGTGAGGGAAAACCCAGGGTCTATAATGACAACTGTTTTAAAAAAATATCAAAACTTTTACACTAAATCAAATCCAACAAATGCAGGAAATTTAACAGAGCACAAATTTATAAGTCAATATGTAGAAGCTTTAGCTTATTCTCTTTCGTCGTATGATAACCATCAACAACCTATGGATTATTATAAAGCCTTATCTTGGGCTGGTTTAGAGTCGTCTAGTGCCTACCAAAGTTTAAGTAATTCAGATAAAACAAAAATTCAAAATATAATAAAAAATGAAAGACTTGCAAATAGTAATGCAAAAAGCACTAAGTGTTAGTTTGCTACTTACCTTTTATTGTTGTATAACATCATGTAAAACATCTAAAGAATATAATACAAACAATAAAAACTATAAAATAGAAAGATATAAATCTAAAGGTCTTTTTACTGGAGTAACAGTAAAAACTTATGATAATATTAAAAAAGAACTGTTATTACCATCAACCAAAGTAATTAATAATGTATATCTAGAAGGTACAGTATTTAGTTTGGGGTTAGGAAAACATAACTTGTCAATACTTTATCCAAGTAAGCAAAGCATAGATATAAAACTTCTTATTAAAGAAAAAGATTCTATAGTCGTCAAAGCTCACTTACCAGACGAAAATATTGTAGATTAATTTATGATGTTTATAGAAAATGAAAAACATATTAAAAGCACTAAGTGTTAGCTTATTACTAAGCTTTTATTGTTGTAAGACTTCAAAAAATGTTTTAGTTAATGATGAACTCTTCAGTATAAAAAGATTAAAATCTAATAAGAGTACTACGTTAACCTTAGAAGCTTATGATTATAATTCTAAAGAAAAGATTGGAGGTTTTGCGGAGATAAACAATGTGTATGTTAATTTTAAATATGAGAATAACGACTTTTCTCCAATAGCACTTGATGTAAAGCCAGAGAATGAATTTGACATTTCATTTCATTTTGTTGGTAGTAAAAGCAATAGAATAAAGAAAGTAAAAGTTGTGAAAAAAGATTCAATTATAATTAAGGCGTATTTAAAAAATGATGATATAATAGATTAATAATATAACAAGCCAATAGTAATGCCAAAAGCACAAAATGTCCTTAAAATAATAATTGTTGTAATTTTTATAACTAGTTGTTCTTCAAAAAAGAGTACAATCAATAAAGTAAGTAATGAGCATGAAGTTTTAAGTTATATTTTAAAAAAATCAAGTGGAAATATTTATTATAAGACAATAATTAAAGAAGGAGATATATCTATAGAATCGTACATAGAAAATAAATATTTAGAGTTTTATTTATGTAGCAATGGTGTTGACTCTCCAGTTAAAATACCTAAAGAAGAAGTGGCTTTTTTAAAACAAAAAGTCAAAAGTGTTTCTGTTCAGAGAATAGATAAATTATTTCCTAATCTTAAAGATAAAACGACTGAAAAAAAGATACGCTTTAAAACCTCATTTATTTCCATGCCTATTTTATTTAGAAATAATACTATGGCTATCTATTATTCCACTCAAACATATGGAGGAGAGTTTAAATTACTACAAAAAGTAAATGGAGAATGGGAAACTATTTGTGCTAATTCAGTTTGGATAGAGTAAAAAAATGAAAGATTCAATAAAAGTGGTGTTAAAAGTACTAAGTGTTAGTTTATTATTAGTTAGTAGTGTGATTTCATGTAAATCAGTTCGTAATGATATAGTAGATAAAACATATAAATTAGAAAAATTCAAATCTAAGCAAACTGATTTTTCAAGTATTGTTATCAATGCTTATGATTTTGAGATGAAAAAAGAGTTAGCAGGGATAGTATATGTAAATAATGTGGTTTTTTTTATGGACTTTGATAAAAAAAACAAAGTTAAACCTTTAGTTGTTACACCTAATACAGATAACTATTTTGATGTAGAAATTTCATATATAAGAAGGCATACAGTAAAAGTTGATAAGTTTTTTGTTAAAAGAGGGGATTCAATTGTTATTGATGCCTATTTAAAAGAAGATAAAAGACCAATAGTTGATTAAGCATAAAAAAGGGAGTGACTTTTCACTCCCTTTTTTATGCTATTATATAGCAAGGCAGATCGTTTACTTATTTATTGTATTTAGGGTTATCTTTGTTAACATAAATACTCCAATATGAAAAAGCTAGTTCTCTTATTATTAACCATTTTATTAATTACCAGTTGTACCAATTATGGGCAACTGAAGTTAGTGTCGTACCTGTCAGGAGATTTAAAAGAAGTTTCTGGAGTAGAGAAAAGCAATGACTTAAATATACTATGGATGCATAACGATAGTGGGAATGCTGCTAAATTATTTAAAGTTAGTACCCAAGGTAAGATATTACAAAAAAGAGTGTTACAAGTAAAGAATCACGATTGGGAAGACATAACTTCTGATGACGATGGAAACATATACATCGCCGATTTTGGTAACAATAATAACAAAAGAAAGAACTTAGTAATTCTAAAAATTAAGGAAGAAGATTTAGTAAATGGAGAGAATATAGAGGTGGAAAAAATAAAGTTTTCATATCCCAATCAAACCAACTTTCCGCCTAAAAAGAAAGACCGTTTTTTTGATGCAGAATCTTTAATTTATAAAGATGGATTTCTTTACATTTTTACAAAAAGTAGGGTTAAAAATAAGTACGGAAAAACAATGCTGTACAAAGTTCCAGCTACAAAAGGAGAGTATACAGCTAAGTATATAGCTGAGTATACAAACTGTGATGACATACATTGTGCAATTACAGCAGCAACGATATCGCCAGATAAACAAAAAGTGGTTTTGCTAACACATCAATCGGTATTAGTATTTACCAATTTTAACGGAGACGATTTTTTTAGTGGAGACGTAAAAGAACATACATTTAATCATATATCTCAAAAAGAAGGCGTTACTTTTAAAGATGAAAGAACTCTTTATATAACAGAGGAAGCTGACAAAATAGGAAGCAGTAAACTGTATGAATTTGTATTAAAGGATTAAAAAAATCAGTTACCAATGTATGCACATTGATAACTGAGAGAGTTAGGGGAATCATCAACACCTAGTTTGGGTGCCTATACGTAATCAATCTGTCTAGAATAGCCCGCATTTATAGCTAATAAAATAGAATCTTCTCGGCTAAAACTAAACGGAATAATAGAACTTAAAGGTTCTTCAAATTTTTCTTCTATTTTTTGTTTAGATAATATCAAAGCTTGCTCTACCAATTGATGGTATTCGGTTATAAAGTATTTTTTAGGTAAGTTTTCAAACTTAGCAATATCAAAATCATAAAACTTTGTTCTTGTAATAGCTTTGTATTCTTGATCGTTATGTATAAATAAATAGGTAAGACCAACGTGGATAGTAGTGTTCGCTCCACTAGGGTCGTCGGGCCAATTATAAATTAAAAGGTAGGCTCCATCAATACTAACTTTAGGTTTAGAAATTTCCTCAATCTTTTCAAAACTTGTTAAATCACAAGATCCTGTTTTAATAACTTCTTCTATAGTTTCAACTGTACTCATTATTAATTAGTTAATTTTTTAGCCAAATATCATAGAAATTGCGATTTCATTTTTGGGTGTTTTATAAACGCAGGCTATTATTTTATAAACGTTTTGTTAAAGTGATGGATAAGGAGGTGGAATGAAAATATATAATTATTTTAGTTGGCTAATTACTTACAAAAAATGCTATTGTTTAAAAGAAACTACTTTTTATATATCGCCTGCGCCTTTTTAATTTTTTCAGCCTGTAAAAGAAATGATGTAGATAAAGATTTACAAGCGTATTTACACGCTATCGATAGTATTTCTCAGCAAAAACCAAAAGAAGGGCTAAGAAAAATAGATAGTTTACTAGAAAAGAAACAAAATTCTAAAAACAGGGCTTTACTATTGTTTAGCAAAGGAGAACTATGTTACCTAAACGATAAGTTAATAGAGGCAAAAAACATACACTTAGAAACGCATAGGTTATTTACAAAACTAAAAGACGATTATAATAAAGGAAGAAGCTTAATAACATTAAGCGCCACCTGTATGAAGCTAAATGAGTTAGAAGATGCTCAAAAGTATGCGTTGGAAGCTTTAGAAATAGGTAAGAAAATAAAAAATACCAGATTGCAGGCTAAGGCAAATAATCAACTATTCAACCTTCACTTTATTTTAAAAGACTATGAAAAAGCATTGTTGTATATAAAAAGATGTGAAGAATTGTTTACTGACCCAAACGATCCTAATTCAATCATAGCAATAAAAAGTAACATTGCAGGAGTGTATTTGAAGTTAAAACAATATAACAAAGCATTAAAACAGTTTTCGGACGCTTTGGCTTTGGGTGAGTCAGCGAAAGACCCTAAAACGATAGTCAGCGTTCTTAATAATATTGGATACACGTATTTGGAAGCAAAACGTTTTGACGAAGCAGAAAAGTTTTTACGAGGAGCAGTAAAGCTTAACCAAAAAATTAAAACAATTAATGGAGCTCCATACAAAGGTTTAGGAGCCCTTTTTTTGATAACCAATAAGCTAGATTCGGCAGCGGTAAATTACAACAAAGCAATGTCAATTTATAAGAGTAAAAATAACCTTTCAGAAGAAGTAGAAATACGAGATAAGCTAATATCAATAGCGATTCTTAAAAAACAGTATCAAAAAGCATTGAACCATCAAATAATACGAGATAGTATAGAGGTGGTGAAGAGTAAAAAGCAAAACCAAAAACTTCTTTATTTTGCCAATGTAAACTATAAAGTTAAAGAGAAAGAAATAGCATTAACCCATCAGAAAGAAATAAACAAACAAAATTGGTGGTTAGGAATTAGTGTAATTGTATCGTTAGTACTCATCCTAATTACAGCCCTGTTTATAGGATATAATAACAAGTTAAGAGCAGCTAACAAAGCTTCTAAACTAGAACAACGTTTGCTGAGAGCTCAAATGAATCCGCATTTTATATTCAATACCTTAGCGGCGATTCAAAACATTACGTTAGAAGGAAATCCTGTAAGGTCTTCAAACTATATAGCTAAGTTCTCAAAACTCATTCGACAAAATTTTGAGTATGTTCGAAAAGAAGAAATTAGTTTAGAAGAAGAACTAGCTATGATTTCTAACTACATGGATACCCAGCAATTGCGTTTTAATAATAGTTTTAATTATCAGATCAATATTTCTGAAAACTGTGATACAAAACAAGAAAAAGTACCTCCAATGCTATTGCAACCTTTTGTTGAAAATGCTATTGAATATGGCTTAAAAGAAAAGAAATCAGGAGGAATGTTGAACCTAAACATTCGAAAAAAAGGAGAAGAACTGCTTTTTGAAATTGAAGATAATGGAGTAGGAAGAAAGCAAAAAAAGAGTCAAGAAAAAATAGCAAAAGATTTACACGCTACCGATATTTTTATTGAAAGACTACAGATAAGAAATAAAGGAGAAGAAAAATCTTTTACCATAGAAGATTTGCATGACAAAGAAGGAAATCCTTCAGGAACAAAAGTTGTATTTAAATTAAAGGTATAAAATGATAAAAGCTGCTATAATAGAAGATGAGTTTAATGCACTAAATACATTAACAAAACTGTTGCAATACACGCAAAAAGATATAGAAATTGTAGCTAAAATTGATAATGTAGATGAAGCTATAGCTTTTTTGAGCAACAATAATTTAGACTTGGTATTTATAGATATTGAGTTGATTGGAGGAAATGCTTTTCAAATATTAGAAGCCTTAGAAAGCATAAATTTTAAAATGATATTTACCACGGCATACGATGAGTTTGCTATAAAAGCAATTAAGTTTGATACAGTAGATTACTTATTAAAACCTATAGATTCTGACGAATTGAATGCTTGCATAGAACGTTTTAGAGCGGACTTTGAAAAAGAGAAAAAGTACACACAAGCACTAAGTAAAATAAACGAGTTTGATAAAAAAGAGGCTCAAAAAACATTGCTTATTAAAACGACCGAAGAGCAACATTTTTTACATGTAGATGATATTGTACGTTGCCAATCAGACGGAAGTTATACGCTTTTTTATACTACAGATAAAAAAATAATGAGTGCTCGGAACTTAAAGTATTACGAAAATATTTTAAGTACCCATGCCTTTGCAAGAGTACACCAATCTCACTTAATTAATATAAAATATTTAGCTTCCGTAAGTGCCAATACAGTTAAGTTATCAAGTGGTGAAAACGTTCCTTTATCATCAAGAAAAAAAACGTATTTAAAACAGTTTTTAGAAAATTTTAATACGAATACAAAATAGAAAGTAACACATATAAAACTCATTAAAAGAGTACTAAAGTTCCCTATAATTTTGAGGTAAATAATAGAAAGTAACCTTAAAAAACAATCATATGGGACTTAAAGAAAAAAGATTTACAAAAGCTTTTCAAGAAGAAAAATTTCCTGCATTAAAAGAGCAAATAAACCATGCAGCAGGTTTTGATGTAACAATTGATGTAGCGTGGGATACCATGTTTGAGGATAAGTTTTTACACTTGTATGATGACAGTTATCCTAAAATTTATTTCCAACCACTTATCGATGCCTTTTCTGCCATAACAACTGATGATATGGGGAAAGAAGCCTTGTCAGAATCGTTAAAGAAAGTGGTTATTACCAACAAAGATAACCACCATAATCCAATGCATGCTTATACTTTTGAAGAAGGAGTTTTGCAAGTAAACCATAGCCCAATTTTAAATGCAGATAAAGTTCAAGACAGAACAGATGTGCTTATTAATTTATTAGAGAACAATTTATAGTCTAGTAATCTATAACAAAAAGTAAATATTGCTATGGAAACAGATTATATCAATCAATTTAAAGCACAATCGCCAGCAGCTATAATTCATAGCATGTTTAGTGATAAGAAGCAATTAAAAGTTGCCTTATCACTAAAAAACGGACTTTATATAGAAGGTTTTGTGGTAGATATCACTAAAGAAGAATACCAAACATTTGTATGTATGAGAACCGAAGAACAAGAAGTGTTGTTTTTCGATCTTCAAGAAGTATCTGTTTTACGAATTAGGCATCCTAAAAAAATAGCAGTTTCATTATCCAAAGGAAACATTAGTCGTCCGTTAGGAGAGGAGCCTATTAGTACTTTACAATTAAAAAGATGGACTCTTGAGCAAGAATCGTTGTTAGAGGCAACGATTAACTTATCATTTGAAAAGTTAGTATTACAAGAAGCAAATGCTCGATTAAACTGTAAAGATGTTATTACAAGCTTATTAAAAGCAAAACAACGAATAGTAGAAGATGAAATGGGGTTAGTAGCATGGAAAGAAATAAAAACTATTGCTATTACTAACACAGAAACATTACAAGTAAGTAAAGAAGGAAGTGTGTTGAAAATTGGTGTTGTAATTACTAAAGTATTGCCAAAAGAATTAGAGCATCTTTTTATTGAAAAGATAGAAAAAGTATTGTAGAATAATAAAATTATTAAAAAATGGGTCTTAAAGAAAAAAGAGCAGTTCAAACATTTAAAAACGAATCGTTTCCAGCATTAGAAGCGGAAATAAACAATAAAGCAGGGTTTAACGTATCACTAAACATAGCATGGGATACACTGGTAGAAGATAAGTTTTCGCATCTTTACAATGATACGTTTCCAAAAATATATTTTCAACCGTTAATTGAAGCAATCAAAGCTGTAAACATTGATGAAATTGGGGGAGAGTTGCTAAAGAATGGATTAAAAGAAGTAAGGATAGTTAATGAAAATAACGAACATAACTTAGAAAGAGCAATCACTTTTGTAGATGGGGTGTTAACCATTAATCACAGCCCAATTATGAATGCTGATAAGGTGGAAGAGAAAACAGAAAGAATTGTACACCTTTTAGAAACTCATTTAGAAGAATTTGCAGGAAGTGAAGCCAGTGTTGAGAGTACAGAAAATCCGAATAATATTGTAGGAGGAAAGGTAGATAACACAATAAAGTTGAGCTTACCTCAGTTGCACAATCAATACGTAGCTTTAGCTTTTGAAAAGCAAGATAACTTAGCAGATATTGTTGAGGATTTACCTTGGAATTGTGATATGCTTCAGGGAACGGTAACCTATGGTGATCTTAGCTTTAAAATGCAGGTATTAGGAACATATTCTCACAATGAAAAATCATGGTTATGGGCTTGGGCAAATAAACAAAGTGGTATTCCAGAACAATTTTTAGAAGCTTCATTACAAATGAAAGCTCTAGGAGAACGCCATGGAATAGAAGACTTACTTTCCTCAAAAATAGAAACAGAACACGATCCAGGACATTATTTCTCATTCGTAGCAACAGGAGTTAATCAGGCAAGTTGTTATGCACCATTACCTTTTAAAGGACTTACTGTGTATGTATTATTATATACGGATATGGTTGATGAAAAAGAGATAAACATTCCTGCTTTAATTTGTTCGCATTTTTCAAAAACAACAACTCGTATGGATTTTGAACACAAGCACGCATTGTTTTGCTACTTAGTTCAAAAAGGATATGAGGTTGAGGTGTCAGGAAATAATATCGTTGCAAAAAAAGGAGAGGATCAAATTTTAGGAATTTTTGACCTAAAAGGAAGGTTATTAAAATTGTCTAACTCAACAGTTCCTGTAGGAGCTTAAAAAAGAAAAAGTATGTATCAATCTACCACATTATCAGAATTAGAAAAAGAACATCAAGATGCGTTAACGCAAGCGCAAAATAAGATGATGGAAGATTTGAATCTTGCACAACAGAATGGTGACAACGATTTAATTCATCAAGCAAGTGTTCATTTCCAAAACCTAGCTAAAGAATTAGCAGAACAATACACTAAACGTATTGAAGAAATTAACGAGTTGAACCTTAAAAATGTAACAGAGAATATTCAAGAGGTATATGATAACTCGAGAGCAGATATTGATTTAAATGCGTTGGTGTATGACGGAGATCGTGATTATGTTTTAGAGTTTCAGGAAGATGAGTTGATTCAAAAAACGTTGGAAAGAATAAAAGAAAATAACCCGGTTTTTAAATCGAGAAGACATTTGTTGAAATCAAGTTTACGATTAACAAAAATGTTAGCTCCCGTACTTCATGAAATAGGAGAGCATTGTAAAGAGGTATTGAAATTAAAGGCAGATATAGAGTTTTTTGTGTATCAAGAAGATAAATTCAACGCATCATGTTATCCGCCAGATGAAGATAAACTGTATATTATTTTAACTTCAGGAATTTTAGAACGTTTTAGTAAAGATGAGTTAGCTTTTGTTATTGGTCATGAAATAGGACATGTTTTATTTGAGCATTTCAATTATCCAGTAAAACATATTTTAGACGAAGGCGCAAACGATTTAGCGCCGATTCATGCGATGAAGTTATATGCGTGGAATCGTAACGCTGAAATTAGTGCCGATAGAGCTGGTTTACTATGCTGTAAGAGTTTTGAAGCAGCAGCAAGAACATTCTTTAAGCTATCGTCTGGAGTAACTTCTGATTCTTTAGACTTTAAACTAAACGAGTATATCAATCAGTTTTCAGATTTAGAAGAAGTGTTAAATGATGATACACACGATCCGTCAGACTGGTATAGTAGTCATCCATTTAGCCCACTTCGTATTAAAGCATTAGAGCTATTCAATAAGAGTAAAACGTATGAGTTATTCAATCCTGAAATTAATGGAGAAATAACAGAAGAGGCGATGGAGCTAGAAATACAACGAATTATGTCGTTAATGGAACCAGAAGATTTAGGAAATGAAACTGAACATTCAGAAAAAATCCAACGTTTTATGTTCTTAGGTGGTTATATGATTTCAAAGGCAGATGGAGTTGTGGATGATTCTGAAATACAGGCGTTGAGTAGTGTGGTGTCTCCATCGGTTTTTGCTCAGTGTATGTTAACGATTAAAGGATTAACAGAGCAAGATATTATTGATGAGATTATAGCGCTAGCAAAAGAGTTGGATATTGTAATTTCTGTGATGCAAAAATTAAATATTCTAAGAGATTTATCTATTATTTCTTATGCGGATGGAAGCATAGATGCTGCTGAAGTAGAGGTATTGTACAACTTAGCAAGACAATTATATATAAAAACTGAATTTATTGATAGAATTATCAGTGACGCCCAAGGTGTTGACTAACCATCTTATTTTTGTTTATCCATGTTAGCTAAACCATACATGTTAACCGTGTATGGTTTGGCTTATGTTATATATTAAAAGTACCCATCCGACAATTAGTAGTAAACCACCTAAAGGAGTAATAGGACCTAAAAAGGTCATTTTTTTACCTTTTGCGTCAGATAAAACTAAACCATAAATGCTAAAGGAAAATAGTATAATTCCAATTACAAAAGCGTAATATATTGCTGAACTAGCTACATCAAAATAACTTCCAACGAATAATAAAACGAGTGCATGATACATTTGATATTTTACACCCGTTTCAAATGATTTTAATTGCTCTTTATTTAAAATTTTTTGTAAAGCATGTGCTCCAAAAGCACCAAAAATTACAGCGAACATACCAAATAAAGCGCCTGTAATTAATACAATTTGTTGTGCCATATTTTTTTAAGAATTAAAAAGAAAAACCAATACTAAAAGCTACTCTGTCCTCTTGTGAAGTTCCTCTAAAGTATGAAATATTTGCAGTGAATAAATCGATTCCGCTTAGCCAAAAAGAACCACCATAGCTGGTATGCCATTTTTTTGAATTTGGAGAATACGGAGACCATACACGACCGTAATCAAAACCGCCAGTAACACCAATTTTTATAGGAATAATTCCTGTACGAATGCGTCCAAAACGCAAACGTAAATCGTTACTGTGATAAAAACTTTGAGTTCCAGAAAAACGTTCTCTATTAAATCCGCGTAAACTACGTTCACCACCTAAAGTAGCTGCTTGGTAAACTTCAAAACGATTTCCTACATTAATTTGAGTTCCCACTTCAGAAGCAAAAACTAAGGAACGGTTGAACACTAGGTTTTGATACATAGCTAAAGAACTTTTAATATAACCAAAACGTCTGTCAAAATCGTCTAAGTTGGCTTTAGCCCCAACAGCTAAATCGAAGTTCATACCTTTGGTAGGAAAACTACTATTGTCTACTCGGTTGTGATTAAAATTTAATTCACCTCCCCAAAAATAATTAGTATCAAAAATAGCCGTAGGTTGCTTGTCAAAATTATTGATAAATCTACCAGGTGTGTCTTCAATCTCAATAGCTTCAAAAAGACCTGAAATTTTAAAAATACTTCCTCCACGTAATCGTTTTAATAACGAAGGAGAAAAGCTAATTTCTTCTTTTTTAACACGGTAATGATCCAAATTGAAACTTTGGTCATAAATACTTTCATTCCCCCATCCGAAGAAATTAAAAGAATAATTATCGCTAGTAGCTTTGGCACGTAAATGCAAGCTCCAATTCCCAATCAGCTCAGTAAATTCACCATTGTACTCTAAATCATATCCACTTGTTGCAGAGTAATAGTTTGCTGCTAAAATATGTTGACTTGCAAAAGGACGTTTTTTAAAGCCTTGTTGTGTATAGGTTACCGAAGCACCAAAAAAGAAACCATCATCCGGGTTGCTACCTAAGCTAGGGAAAACAATAGTTGTATTGTTGTTAATGTCGTGCGCGTCATAGGTGTTTTTAAAATAACTATCAGAACGTACATCTGCAGTTTCAGAACTTGGATTTATCGTGTTTTTTTTAGATGTAAAATCGTAGATTTTAGTTTTCTTCCCCCAGCCTGCAACCGATGATTTATCGGTATACACATCGTGATTTTGACCCCCTATAATTCGTAGTAAAATTCCATCATGTACCTCACCAGAAATTAAAAACTCATCATCTCCATTTAAACCGTAAAGCTGTATTTCTTTCGTTTCTTTTGTTTTGAAAACACGGTTATAGATTTCATTTTCTTTTCTAAAAACAACAACACTAGTTTCCTCATCATTTAAACGTTTGATGATGAATTTATCGTCTTTATCTGTACCAACTACATGTACAACTTTGTTTAGTTTGGTATAATAACGGTTAGCGATTTTTTTTAATTGATCTCTTCGAGCTTTAATTTTAGCAATGGTTTCTTTTCCATCAATATCATAAATAACCTTTGGTAATTGTTGAATTGATTGTTCAATTACTTCATCGGTTAAATGTTGTTGAATATATTCAGCTTGTTTATTCCAATCATCAAGTGTTAATTGATTTAAAAAGGCAGCATCAAAGAAGCGAGCATAGTTATTGTACCACTTCATGTTTTTAATGTCATTATTAAAAGTTTGCATGTTTTTCACTAAGGGGGCAAATTGCTGAAATAGAGGAATCATAACTCCATCAAACTTAGAAAACGGTTGGTCTCTATCTCTAGGAATAGGACGGTAAAAGGTTTTACCATCTTCAGTTTTAAAAGAGGCCCAACGCCATTGGTCTTCGTGCCTATCCCAATCACCAATTACCATATCAAACAAACGCGAACGAACTACCCATTCTTGGTCGATTGAATGGTTACCGTTTTTTCTAATTTTTTCTAACACATCAAATGTGCTAATAATAGCATCAGAGTTTCCAAAGTTGTCTAATTCACTACGGTCACCAGCAGGTCGTTCTTCCAACAGGTATAATTGCCCTCCAAAAATATCATTGTACTTACCTAAAGCAGGTTGTTTTGGCATGTAATACAGTTTTGGATTAGTGTGGTAAATGTTTACAGCTTCTGCCATATCAGGAAGTACAAAAGCAGCGTATGGATGCGACATGGTAAAAATATCTTGAACCACATCAACTAAAAAGGTTCCTTTTAAAATACCTCCCATAATACGACTTCCGTCTTTTATCATTGAACGTAAAACATACTGTTTACCTTCAGGATTTTCTAATCGCAATGAATTGGTTTGGTTACCACCACCTCTTCTGATAGGAGTTAAACCTCCATAAACATTTTCTAATTCTAGTACAGGAACTTTTACTGTTTTTCCGTATTTATCTCTGTTTAAATCCCCCCACATAAATTTGTAAAAACCACTAACGTCTGTAGATTCTGGAGGATAAATAGAGGTTGTTACAAACTTCTTATGCTCTTCATATTCAGGAAAGTTTGAATAGATTTTGGTTTGTTGTGGTTTTACAATTTCTTTACTGAATAAAAGTTTGTGACCATCTTTGGTATTGGCAGCATAGTATTCAATAACAGCTGAACCATCTTTGTAGTAATTTAATTTAGCATATCCGTGATTACCATAAGTAAACTGAGCGCCATAACCAACTAAAGCAGCTGATTGTTTTGAACCCGAACCGCTAATTACTTGTTTAAATCCGTCTTGCTCTATGTATTGTAAGTTATGATCGTGACCAGAAACGAATACAATATTGTCTGTAAAATCATTAGATACTGCTTGTATTTGAGTAATAAAATCACTGTAGTTTTTATTAAAAATATCCGTTTGAATTCCTGCATGAGAGCGTAGCGCATTTTTCAACGTACCCAAAATTGGTGCTGGTTTTAGGTGGTCTTTTACTGAGAAGCTTCCCCCATGAGGTCCATTACTATATAATGGGTGATGTACAGCAACTACTACATTTTTATACCTGTTTTTCTTAAATAAACTAGAGAGCTCTTGAATAAAACGTTCACGAGTTTTAATATCACAATTGTCGTTCATTTTAGGTTCTTTGTCCCAATCCATAATAAACCAACGGCTATCAATAAGAATTAAGCTAAGGTCTTCGTTAATTTCAACTTTGTCCAATCCACAGCCTCCTTCAGGCAAAAAAGAGTCTTTACCTAACGCTTTTTCAACCATTTTTTCTTGACGTTTTAAACCATCAACACCATTATACCAATCGTGATTTCCAGGAATAAAAATTGTTTTTCCTTTAAAGTCTTGCAAGGCATCAATTTGTGTTTGTAAACGATGTTCAGCTAAGGCTCTATCTTTATGTTCTTTATTGGGTATTCCGTATGGATATATATTGTCTCCTAAAAACAGGGTAGTTGCATTTTTAGTAGCTTTAGCTAACTCTTTTTGAAAGTAGGTTAGTGTAGGGGTAGTTTGTCCCATTTCGGCATTACCAGCATCTCCAATTAAATAGAAAGAATGCATTAATTCTTTACCTGTTTGAATTGTTTTTGGAGAGACTTTATCTGCGTACTTAGCTTTATAGGATGCGCAAGCACTAACTATGGTAATTATAGCTAGATACATGCAAAACTTGGTTAAGTTCATGTTTTATTTTTTGGTTATGTAAAAATAAGGCTTTTTAAGCTAAAACTATTGCTTTAGCAAATGCTGATAATCTTCAGGAGTGTCAATATCTAGTAAGTTTTGATGAGAATTTACTTTAATAACATCATCGTTATGTTGTAATAGAAAACTCTTTGCACCTTTATCTCCTTTTAAATTTAATAACTCATTAAAATAGTTCTTTGGGAATACGGCAGGGACTCCAGCACTTTCTTGATAACTAGAAGCAATTATGTTGGAAGGGTTCTTTTTTGAAGTTTCAATCAACGAGTTCAAGTATTCAGAAGTAACATGAGGTTGATCTGCTAGCATTATTAGAGCATTGTCAAAGTTATGTTTTTGTAAAAGATTAATTCCTTCTACAATGCTAGTACTTAATCCGTTTTTATAATTAGGGTTGTAAATGACTTCAATAGGTTTTGTTGTAAGTTGTTTTTCAATCGCTTCCTTATGGGCTCCTAATACACAAAATACATTTTTAACTATTGATTTTTGAGCTTGTTCAATTGCCCATTCTAGTAAGGTAGTGTTTTTGTAAGGAAGTAATTGTTTCATTTTTCCCATTCGGGAAGCACTGCCTGCAGCTAATATGAGAATTGCTGTTTTTTGCATTGTATTAATTGTGGATTCGTCCAGTAATCTTTTTTAGAGAAAATACTTCCTTGTTACGAATTACCGATAATATTTCTGCTAAGATTGACAAAGCAATCTCTTCTGGGGTTTCTGCCCCAATGTTTAAACCGGCTGGGGTATGAATTTTATCTAAAAATTCATCAGTAATATCGGGCGAAAATTCAAATAGTTCGTTAAATAGTTTTTCTCGTCGTTTGGCAGCACCTAAAATACCTACATAAACAGGGTTTTGCTCCTGTAACTTAATCAACCAACGTAAATCGTATGTAAAATTATGATTCATAATAACAACTGCAGTATTGTTATTTACATGAGAAAGCTGAATTACCTCTGGAGTTTGTGCAACTACCGATTTAGCCCCAGGAAAATCGGCTAACTCTTTTGGATCTTTAATGGAAGTAACTACATCAACTTCCCATCCTAATTGAGTTGCTTGCATACATAGTTTTACAGCATCGTGTTCGCCGCCAATAATAAGCAGGCGAAATAGTGGTTGTAAGGTTTGTTTAAAAGTAGTTAAATGGTCTGTTTTTTCAGGATAAAAATCTTTGTTGAAAGAAAATCTTTGTTGGTTGTTAAATTGAATGGTAGAACCGAAATTTCCGTATGCTTCATCTTCTTTTTGAAAATAAGATGTGATGTTATACGGTTTTCTTTGAATGCTGTTTTCTGAGAAAGCATGAATGAACTCAGTTGAAAGGTAAAAAGGCTCTAAAAGAACATATAATATTCCCTCGCAGCCTAAACGATAACGACCATCATAGGTTATTACTTTAGGTTTGTTGTTTTCAAAAACCGATTGTGCTCTACGTTGTACTTCTTTTTCAACACAGCCTCCGCTAATAGCTCCAATTATTTTTCCGTCTGAAGATAGTAGCATTCTAACTCCTGGTTTTCTATATGAAGAGCCATCTAAATCTACAACTGTTGCTAACACATTTTGTATGCCTTGTTGTTGGTTTATAGTTGCCTGTTGTATTATTTCTTTAAGTTCGTGCGTCATTTTGTGTAAAAAAACTCTTTTAAAAGTACGCTTTTTTATCACTTTATTAAAAATTAATACTGCTTAATAATTTATTATTTTAGCAAAAACCTTTTTCATGAATAGTTTGATACAAGAAACAGAGCAGTTTGTAATTGATTTGCTGAGTGAGAAATTAGATAAGCACTTTGTATATCACAATATAGCTCACACGCAACGAGTAGTTGAAAAATCACTTGAGTTAATTGAAGGAGAAAATTTTTCAGAAGAACAAATACAAGCTTTAACACTAGCAGGATGGTTTCACGATGTTGGATATACGGTTAACCCTGACAATCATGAAGAGGAAAGTATAAAAATAGCTACTGATTTCTTAAAAAATAAAGAGGTTAAAGAAGGTGTTATTGATGAAGTCTCTAAATTAATAGCTTCAACAAAAATGGGAGCTAAACCTGTAACTGAATTGGAAAAAGTTTTGAGAGATGCTGATTGTTCTCATGTGGGTAGTAAAAATTATACCGATTTTAATGAGTTATTACGTAAAGAAAGAGAGTTAACAGGCAATAAAAAAATAAAAACAGATGAATGGGATGATTCTAATCTTGATTTTTTAACAAAGCACCGTTTTTATACCAGTAAAGCTTCTAAACTTTGGGAAAAACAAAAGAGTAAAAATATAGCACAGCTTTTAAAAAAGAAACAAAAGCAGACACAAGAAGAAGCTAAGTTGAAGCAGAAAAAAGAAGAGTTAGCGTACAAAAAAAATAAGATTGAGTTACCAGAGCGAGGTATTGAAACGATGTTTCGTGTAGCGCTTCGTAATCATATTACGTTGAGTGATATTGCCGATACAAAGGCAAATATTTTACTATCTGTAAATGCGATTATTATTTCGATGACATTATCTACGTTAATTCCAAAATTAGACAATCCGTCCAATCATTATTTGATTGCCCCTACCGTAGTTTTTGTGTTTTTCACTGTAGTATCTATAGTCTTATCGGTGTTGGCAACAAGGCCCAATGTTACTGAGGGGAAGTTTACTAAAGAGGATGTAGCGAATAAAAAAGTAAACCTACTATTCTTTGGGAATTTTCATCAAATGCAATTGCCAGATTTTGATTGGGCCATGAGCGAAATGATGAAAGACCGTGATTATTTATATGGTTCTCTTACCAAAGATTTATATTTTTTAGGGTTGGTTTTAAATAGAAAGTACAAGTTATTACGAATTACCTATACCGTTTTTATGATTGGTATTTTAGTAAGTGTAATTTCGTTTGCAGTTGCATTTTACGTGCAAGAACAAGGAGCAAAAGCAGGAGAAGTTGTTTCCATGTTATTGCAATAGCTATTTAAACTCTTGAATGAGTTCATCGATAGTCATCGTTTTTTGAGTCTCAAAATTTTTATTGTAGATAACTTCTGCACGCAGTGCTTTTAATCCTGAAACACCTTGTAAATCTTCAATATCTAGTTTTTCTACGCTGCCTAGTAATTTTTTAGATTGTAAATATTTAATGTACTTGTAATATTCTTCAGCATCTTTGTCTTGAGAGTACACAATTGCTATTTTACCAGGAACAGTTAAGCGCTCTTCGGTTCCTTTTATATGAGCTTTATCAATACGTTTTTTTATTATTTCGTATCTAATATTATAGGCACCATCAACGTCAAACTGCTTTTCATCCATTCTAAATTTTATGGCTAATGGAGTGCTGTGGACTAAAATTAACGAAGCTACTCTAAGTTTGTGTTCCATTTTTTCGGCAGCTTTTAAGGCTACGTTTTCCATTTCACACATTACTTGTAATTGCCATAGTCTGAGGTTGTATAAGTACAAGTCGTCGTATTTTTTTTCTTTTGTTAACGATTGTCCTATGTACATGTTGTATTCAACACCATCTGTTTTATAACGTTCAAAATAATGAGGGAACATTTGTTGTGCCTCTTCTTGTCTAGCGTCGATGAAAGAAGCCAATTTATCATTTAGGAGTGTAACACTATCTTCGTAGTCTTTTCTTTTTTCGTATACTACTTGTAAGTCAGGATCTAAACGGCTGATATAAGACTCAACTAAAGTGCTTAAATCGTTGTTAACCTTTTTTATATGATTAAATGCAGGATAAATCTCACGTTTTAAAAAGTCTAAAATAGCTATTTCATCACCAGCTTTTAACCCTTTTTTTACTTCAGACAAATATTCTTCAATTCTAAATCGCAATTCTTTATAAATAGGAAGGTTTTCAACTTTGCAGGCTTCCAATAAGACAGAAATTGCTAAAGACAACTGCGTGGTTAAATCTTCTTTAATTGCTGTATTTCTGGCAATAGATGATCCTTTAATGTCTGATTGACCGTATAACGGATACACATCTGGAAAAATGATATTCTCAATTTTAACTTTTTCTTTCGCCTCATATGACTCTCTATGAAATCGTTCAGCTGCTTCGTAAAAACGCCATTTTACTGTTGGGTGAATTGAGGTGTAATTTTCCTGAATTGTAGCCTCAAGTATGTTTTGATGTTCTTCAGAAAAACGATCAACCGCAATTTTAAATAGCGGAATCAAGTCTTGTAATTTATTTTGATTGATGGAGTTTAACTCAAAAGGTCTGGGAGAGGCAAACTCAATAATTGCTAAGCTATTTTTGGAGGATGCTTGTATGGGAACTAAAATAATACTACCAATGTTTTTGTCTTTTAAACGTTGGTAAAAATTTTTATTCTCGGTTTGGTTGCCATATTTATCTACATCAGAAATAGCAAGGGTTTCGTTATTAATGAAAAGTTTTTCTAAAATATAATTACAAAAAATACAATCGCATGAAACATCTTTCTCATAATTTAGAACAAGGCTTTCTTCTTTATTAATGTGTGAAGAAGAAAAGTTGTTAGAGTCGGTTTCAAAAATAGAAAACCCTAGAGACAAGTCATTTATCCCAAAAAACCTTTGAAATATTTCTTGTAGTGTACTAACCAGATCATCGTCTTTTTTTATAAGACTGGTTCTTATCTCAGAAATAATTTCATCGGTTGTAACATCAAATAAATTCATTATCCCAAAGCCTTTAAAAATGTAGGATTCAGGAGGGAATTTTTCTTTCCAAGCGTGAATATCATCAAAGTTGTCAAGTAAAAACTTAATGTCTTCTTCCGTTATTTTTGGCGCACTTTCGGTCGGATAAATCTCCATGAAGTCCGCATTAAAAGCTGCACGATATTTTTTTACAGTATTGGTTGTTTTATCAGGAATATCAAAATAAAAAGGACGTTTTATGTCGATAGAGTAGTTGTATACATCTGTTAATATGATGCTACAAGCATATTTATACATTAAATCGCTTTCAAAATTTCGAACTTTTAATTCGTAATCATCACCAGCGTTTTGTAAAATTTTTTCAAATCGGGAGGTGAATTTAAAAGAAGTAAAAGTGAAAGGAATACTTATTGCTTTAATTTCATTTTCTAATAACAATTCGGGAAATAATGGTTCAAGTAACATTTCAATAGTGTCCTTGTGTTTTTCTAATATAGATTCGTCTGAAAAACCATCTATTAACTCAGGAGCTTTTTTTGCTTCTCGAACTATATTTATAGAAGATTCATGGTATGGATGTTTTTCATACTCTTTGGCTGCATATTTTTGAAATAAAGCAACAATTTTTTCAAAGCTTATTTTAAGTTTAAAAGGAAGCTCTATATTTTGAATGTCTTTTGTTCGTCGAATGTTCATAGAGTAAAGAAATGAATCTGTACAAAGTTACAAAATTGTAGACAGGTAGTCGTTTTTATTAGGATGCCCTTTCAAAAAAAATAGTTTTGTCGATGGTGTTAACGTAAGTACCAACTAAATTATGAACAGGCAGTGCCGCAAACTTAATGCCTCGAAGTTTTCTAATTTCTGATAGTGCAAATACAATTGCTATACCAACTTAGGAACACCCATACAAAAAGAGGAAGTTCTTTCGTGCTTCAGCATTTTCAATCGTTTCCATTTGAATTCAAATTTTTATGGAAACGATTGTTAATTGTTATAGTTGTGTGTTTAGTTAAGCCTAAAAACGAGCGGAAGCACATTTTTCATTTAAGATGTCTTCTGAGCTAGGGTTATACGCATTGTCGTAAATAAAGTGGTTTTCATCAAACTCTTTGTGAGTAATTTCTGTGAGTAATTTTTTTAAGCCACAGAAGTTATCAAGTTTAGTATTGTTTGAAATACCAATAATTCCACGTTCAAAAGTATGGTTAGAAATAGCATCCAGAGTTGTGATTTCAGGGTTGTTTTGGATAAAAAGTTTCTTTGCTGTTAAATGATTATCATAAACGATATTTTGTATACCGTTTAGAGAAGTTAACTTAGTATTGTCTTTTATTTCTATTAAATAGCTTACAGATGTTAAGTTTGATAAATCAGAAATATTATTTAGTGAAGCATTGTTTATAATTTTGATACTGCCAGTACTTGCTAATTTAGACAAGCCTTTTAAATTGGCAAGTTGACCATTATTTTCAATTGTAATATATAACTCACAAGAAGTTAAGTTTTGTAAGCCTTCTATAGTTTTTAAAGAAGGGTTATTTTTAATTACAACAGTGTTTATTGCCTTTATTTGTTCTAGTCCTTGTAAACTTTCTAAAGCATCATTTCCCGTAATGTTTATTTTATGTGCAAAACTTAAGTTCTGTAAGGCATTTAAATGGGTTATTGTAGGGTTTAAGCCAATTGATAATTCTTGTTGAATAGTTTTTAAGTTCTGAAGTCCGTTTAAACTCTGTAGTAAATCATTACCTAAGATCCGAAGAGAACTCACGCTTGTAATATTTGATAAAGCTTCCATATTTGTTAACTCATCATTATTGATAATAACCAATCTTGCATTAACAGAAGTCAACCTTATGTTTTCCAGCCCGCCTAAGTTTTCAAGTGAGGTGTTTACAACAAACAAATCACCATTTATTTGATTAAGGTCGATAAAACTAAAAAGGGTTGTTATGTTGGAAGCTTCTCCATTTATAATTAAATTTCCATTAATAACATTGTATCCTTTTGAGGTAAAGTTGTCAATATCTTCTTGACTTTTTAACTCTATATTACCTTCAAATTGTTTTTTATCTGTAAAAAGCCTGAACTCAGAAGAAGCAATGGTTTTGTTATTTATGTCTTTGGCGATTACTTTACCTTGGTATTCAGTTAAGCCTTTAAGTTCTTCAAACTCGAAAGTGTTCCCGTCAATATGTTCAGCGATTAATTTATCGTCTAAGTATAGATCGTAATAGATTGTTTTGTTTTGTGAATTATTAGTATTGATCCATTCTATTTTGCTGCTTAAAGGGTTTGTTGAATTAATTTTTACAGTTAGTTGAGTAGAAGGTGGTAGTTGGTTGTCTTCTGACTTAGAGCAAGATATAAAGAGTAAGATGACTACTGTTAATTTGTATAAATTGTAGGGCATTGTATAGCTAATTTTTTAATTTAAAAAAGGTAAATATTGGGGTAAATAAACAAAAAAAGGAAAGGATATAAATGAGGTGAAAAGTTAAATTATATGTTAAATATAATGCTTAGGTATGGAGTAAAAAAATAAAACCCCTTACCAGTTTTTGATAAGGGGTGTAGTTTTTTTGAGAAAAGAGTTAAAAATGAAAATCGTAATTTTTTATTTTCCCTTTCTTGCCTAAACTGTTAAATTTCCAACTAAAGCCAAGCATAAAATATTGTTGCAATACGGTGCTTTCAGAGTCTTCTATATAGTTTGAAGTAGCTCTACGTTGGGCGTTGGTGTTTTGATTCAATAAATCATAAGCTTTTAAACTAATAGTTCCTTGATCTTTTAAGATAGAGTAGGCCAGCGTAGCATTCCAAAACCAAGCAGCTTTATTAAACCCAATTACGTTAGGGTTGTATGTATAACGAATATCATTTCTCCATTCTAATTTTTTAGGAACAGTAGTTTTGGTTCTTATATTAACAGAATGTCTAGTGAAATTTTGATTTTGATCAGTGTTAATGTCGTACTTAGTATTTGAAAAAGAAATAGTATAGTTTCCTTCAATAGAAGCGATCTTATTCCAATCTAAAGTAGCTCTAAAAATAGGGCTTATTGAAGTTGTGTTAGCTCCCTCCTTGATGTCATTTATAATGTTAAAGTTTTTGCTAGCTCTGATATTTGTGCCAGCTCTAAGTTGAAGGCTTACAATAGAATCTAATTTTATTTTTTTACTATAGCTACCACCTCCCCAAAAATCATAACCACCATCTGTATTTTCATAGGTAGTATTTCTTACTAAATCATCATCGATAGAAGTATTTGTTATTACTTGGTTCTCATAAAGAGTACCGCTTAGATATAACCAAAACCCAGTACGGGCTTGCCAGTTAAACTTGTTAAAATTAATGTATGCCCTATGGTTTTGTGTAGGTTTTAGGTTTGGATTACCAGTAATAATGTTAGATGGGTTGGTTACATCAGAAAAAGGTTGTATTTGGTTAATACTAGGAGCATTGTTATTTAAACGATAATCAAAGTAAATAGAAGCTTTAGAGTCAAATCGATATCTGAAACTAGCATCTAAATCTAAATTATTGTATTCTTTTTGTAAACTTAACTCAGGACGTAATTTATCATTGTTTTCTAAGGTTCTGTTTACAAAACCAGTACCAAAATTTAAACGCCATTTTTTAGTTGTATATACCAATTCTACTGAAGGAGTTTTAGTAATATCGTTGTATATAAAGTCAGAACTCAAACCAGTATTAAAATCGCTGTACTGTTGCGTTGTTGAGTTAAAATCAAAGGTGTTTTCCTTGTTTTCTCGCTCATCACGTTGATAACGATACTTAGTATCTAAAAAGAATTTTTTTGCAATCAAAGGGAAACGATAGGTGAAGTTTGTGGTAAGTCCCATCAAGTTGTTTTCAATAGTGCTTTTTTGGTCTCTATTCTCGATATCGGGATCGCTACCAAAAGTTTCAATGGTAGACTGGTTAATTTCTTCGGTATCTGCTTTGTCAATACGATTAGTTATGGAGGCTTTAATAAACGACCCTTTTACCCCTAGTTTTTTAGTGATATCTAATCTGTTTTGAAAATTATTAGCTTCAGATTTAGAATAAGCAGAGCTCACGTAGCTATTAGTAAGTGTATTGTCTTCATCTAAAGATTCTTCTTGTCTGCGACTACTTCCTTCTCTTTTATTAAATACAAAAGTAGGCTTAATATTAATTAAGAAGGTAGAATCTATTTCAATATCAAAATCAGTGTCAAAACTATGATTGTGATTTTCATCATCAGAAGTAGTAGTGGAGTTAGAAAAATACTTCCTGTCTGGAAGCGTATATTCTCTATTGCTTTTTGATTCATTGTTAGAAGTACTTCCTGAGTAAAAATAATTGGCATTTACATCTAAACTTTTGCCAAACTCATCAGCATAGGTTGCGCCAGCAGTTTTTGATTTTATAATACCGCTACCACCGCCAAAGCGTCTTCCATTAATACTAAAACCACCGTTTCCACCTAGCCAAATATTACCACCTCCTCCAAACATTTTTTGAATTTCTCCAAAGCTAAATCCTGGAGAGTTGATGTTGTTTGTACTGGCTAATACACTAAATCGTTGGTTGTTGTCAAAACGGTTTACCATGGCAGCTCCTTCAAAGCGTTTGTCGGTTCCAGTACCACCAGACACTCTACCAAACCAACCTTTGTTGTTTTCTTTTTTTATAGTTAGGTTAATGGTTTTGTTATTTGCATCTCCATTTTCACCAGTAAAGGCTTCTGATTTTGATTTAGTATCGGTTATTTGAACTTTTTCAATAATGTCTTTTGTTAAATTTTTAGTGGTAATGCTAGGGTCGTTTCCAAAGAAAGGTTTGCCATTGACTAAAATTTTATTAACCTCTTTTCCGTTTACAGTAATTTTTCCATCTTCATCTACTTCAACACCGGGAAGTTTCTTTAAGAGGTCTTCAACATTAGCATCCTTTTTGGTTTTAAAAGATTTTACATTAAACTCTAAAGTATCTTTTTTAACAGTAATTGGAGCTCGTGATTGAATAACAACTTCACTAAGTATATTACTTTCTTCTTTTAAAAATATGGTACCTAAATTAAGGTTAGAGGTTTTGTCTAGCTGTATTGATTTGGAGTAACTGTCCATTCCAACATAAGAAATAAAGAATTTTACATCCTTACTAAAAGACTTTCCTTCTAACGAAAATTGTCCTTTGTCGTTTGAAATAGTGTAAGTAACAATAGAACTGTCTCTTGCTTTTTCTAGATGAACTGTTGCTGCCTCAATAGCAGTTTTGTCTTTTTCAGAATTAATGGTACCAGAAATTTTAAACGGGTAGGATTGAGAAAAAATAGAACTTGTAAGTAATAGGGTAAAAATAAAAAGTAGTTTTTTCATTGTTTATAGCAATATGATTTTCAAAGAGCTACAAATAAAAAGAAAAAACTACGTTTTAATAGTTAAATATTGTTAAACTTATTTCTGTCTGAAATAAATACTAATAGGCACTCCGTTAAAGTTATAATGTTCGCGTAATTGATTTTCGATATAACGCTTGTAAGGGTCTCTAATATACTGAGGTAAATTAGCAAAGAAAGCAAACTGAGGTGTATGGGTTGGCAACTGCATACAGTACTTTATTTTTATGAATTTACCTTTGGTTGCCGGAGGCGGATTGTATTCCATAATTTCCAACATCGTTTCGTTTAACTTACTTGTTTGAATACGACGCTTTCTGTTTTCAAAAACTTCAACAGCAGTTTCAATAGCCTTAAAAATACGTTGCTTGGTCAATGCAGAAATAAAGATAATCGGCACATCTGTAAAAGGAGCAATTGCTTGGCGAACTTTAGCTTCAAAATCACGCATGGTATTGGTTTCTTTTTCAACCAAATCCCATTTGTTTACTAAAATGACAATTCCTTTTCTGTTTTTCTCGGCTAGCCAAAATATTTTTTCATCTTGTCCTTCAAATCCACGAGTTGCATCAATAACTAATACGGCAACATCACAATGTTCAACTGCACGTACAGCACGCATTACTGAATAGAATTCTAAATCTTCTTTTACTTTCGATTTTTTTCTAATTCCAGCGGTATCAACTAAGTTGAATTCGAATCCAAAACGATTGTATTTTGTATCGATAGAATCTCGTGTGGTTCCTGCAATGTTAGTTACGATATTTCTATCTTCACCAATCAACGCATTGATAAATGATGATTTACCAGCATTTGGACGTCCAACTACAGCAAAACGAGGTAATTCGTCTTGTTCTTCTTCACCTTCTTCAGGTTCAGGAATTTCTTTCACAATGGCGTCTAATAACTCTCCGGTTCCGCTTCCATTAATAGAAGAAATCGTGTAGTACTCTCCTAAACCAAGGTTGTAAAATTCAACAGCATCAGCATCACGCATTGCATTGTCAACTTTGTTTACAGCCATAAATAATGGTTTTTCAATCTGACGTAAAAGTTTGGCAACCTCAGCATCCATAGGGGTAATGCCTTGTTCAACATCAACTACAAACACAATAATATCAGCTTCATCAATAGCTAACTGAACTTGTTTGCGTATTTCTCCTTCAAAAATATCATCAGATCCAACTATATAACCACCAGTATCAATTACAGAAAACTCTTTTCCGTTCCATTCAGATTTTCCGTAGTGACGATCTCTTGTAACTCCGCTAACAGAATCAACAATGGCTTCACGACGTTTTACTAGTCGGTTAAATAAAGTGGATTTACCTACATTTGGTCTCCCTACAATCGCAATAATACTCATTTTGCAAAAAAATTTGTGCAAAGATACAATTTAGTATATGATTTGTAATGTTTTTTAGATAGTATATAGTTTTTGCTATATTGTTGGCACCTAATCTTTTATTTAATGGATGATAAATTATACAATCAGATTTTTTTAAAACCCCGTTTTCAGTTAGAATATGAAATTAATTCTCAGGTTTTATTAGAAGAAATAAAGAAGCATTTAAACGATGTTTCTAAGTATAAAATGAAGGTTGTAGATAATCACGTAGTGATTGATGTGCCTGAAAAAGAATCTCATTTATGGTCACCACAGTTACATATTGAAATAGAAGAGATTTCAGAAACTTCATCAAACATAAAAGGATTGTTTGGTCCTAAACCTCAAGTATGGACTTTTTTCATGTTTTTACATTTTTTAGTAGGGACAGCTTTTGTGATTTTTGCCGTTATAGCTTACAGCAATTGGTCGTTAAAAAAGATAACGATCTTACCTGTAGTAATGCTAGTGGTTTTGCCGATTGTGTGGATTGCTTTATACTTGGTAGGAAGCCTAGGGAAATCTACAGGAAAAAAACAAATGGATGAATTGAAAGAGTACACGAAACAGTTGTTGCGAACGGTAAAATGAGGTTAGTCTTTGTATCCAAATCGTTTTAATTGACGTTCATTAGAACGCCAGTTTTTATTGATTTTTACATGTAAATCTAAAAAAACTTTTTTATCAAAAAACTGTTGAAGGTCTTTACGAGCTTCCGTTCCAACACGTTTAATCGCACTTCCTTTGTGTCCGATGATAATTCCTTTTTGTGTTTCACGTTCTACCATAATAACAGAACGGATTTTTATAATAGTATCTTCTTCAACAAAACTTTCAGTTTCAACTTCTACAGAATAAGGAATCTCTTTTTTGTAATGTTGAAGAATTTTTTCACGAATTTTTTCATTCACAAAAAAGCGTTCAGGTTTATCGGTTAACTGATCTTTTGGGTAAAAAGGAGGAGAATCTGGTAAAAGCTCAATAATTTTATAAAAAACGGTATCTACATTAAAGTTTTCAAGGGCAGAAATTACATACACAAAAGAATTTGGAACCTTCTTTTTCCAATATTCAATTTTAGCTTCAACCTCTTCTTGAGTTGATTTATCGACTTTGTTTAATAATAAAATCACTGGGATTTTGCTATTGATTATTTTGTTGAAAAAAGCTTCGTTTTTAAGAGCCGTTTCACCAACTTCTACCATGTAAATAAGTACATCGGCATCATCAAAGGCCGATTTTACAAAATCCATCATAGATTCTTGCAACTCATAAGCAGGTTTAATGATTCCTGGTGTATCCGAAAAAACAATTTGATAATCGTCTCCATTGACAATCCCCAAAATACGGTGTCTAGTAGTTTGGGCTTTTGAAGTGATGATAGATAGTTTTTCGCCAACTAGTGCGTTCATCAAGGTAGATTTCCCAACATTTGGGTTTCCAATAATATTTACAAATCCTGCTTTATGTGTCATACTGCAAAGATAGGTTGTTTTATGTAAGAAGTATTTATTTTTTATTTGCTTGTTATTTAGAAGGATATGTTTAGATGAAAAATAAATGCTTTTTTTTTGGGTAGAACAAGAAAAAGAATGTATATTTGCAACCGCAAATCGCGGGATAGAGCAGTAGGTAGCTCGTCGGGCTCATAACCCGAAGGTCACTGGTTCGAGTCCAGTTCCCGCTACTAAGCAAAGGCTTTCAAGAAATTGAAAGCCTTTTTTTGTAATTAGAAATATTAAAATCATCTCTATTTTTTCTATTAGGATGTGTTCTTCTAAATTTTATTGATGTCTTCTTCTATTATTTTAGCTTAACTTAGTCATAAACATCCTTTATTATATTTCATAAGTAAATGTTTTTTATATCTGTGCTGTAGTTTACTGATGCTTTGGGGTTGTATTTCTTGAGCAATGTTGATATTTCTGTTTAGTTTGTTAGGGTGTAGTTCCAATTTTAGAATCAAAATAAGGATTATTAACTTTTTATTTGGATAGAACAAAGAAAAAGACGTATCTTTGCAATCGCAAATCGCGGGATAGAGCAGTAGGTAGCTCGTCGGGCTCATAACCCGAAGGTCACTGGTTCGAGTCCAGTTCCCGCTACTAAGAAAGAGTAATCAGTAATGATTGCTCTTTTTTTATTATTAGATATTTTTTAACAAGTTAAAAGTGTCATTTTTAATAAAGCATTTAACGCTATTAAATAAGGATTAAGTTAGGTATAAATAAAAAAAAATATGAAAAAAGTAACTACTTTAAGTTTAATTGTTTTGAGTTTGTTTTTTTCATCTTGTGGTAGTGAAGATGAATTAGAGAAGCAAAGAAGACCAAAATTAATAATAAAAGTAAGGAATGCTTGGATTGATAATACTGCTCCAAGTGAAAAAGTAGCTAATGCCACAGTTTTGGTTTATGAAAACCTATTAGATTTAAAAAATAATTTCAATGTAATAGCTGAAGGGACTACAGATAAAGAAGGAGAAGTAGAAATTACCAATAATGTGAGGTTTGATCAAAAATACTACATAGATGTTGCAAAAGAATGTAGTAATAATTATTTGAGTATAAATTTTAGATTTGAAGAATTATATACTGTTACTCCAAAAGATTCAGATGATAGAGAATTAAGTACTATAAGACTTGATGTCTATGAAACAGGAACTATTAAAATAACCAACAAGAAAACAGATAATTATTATGTTAATATCATAGGTAATAATGTAGGGGTAATTGGAAGTAATGAAACAAAAGTTATAAATTATTTCCCTAAAAGTAATGCTTTTAATACTTCTTTTGGATTGATTAATGAATCAACAGGCGAAGAATATGATACTACAAATTTTAAAGCAGTTTGTGGTGTGGTTAAAGAATATTTTATAGAATAAGTTTTTCCAAGAAAATAAAGATTTAGTAAGAGTCTTCTCTTTTTAGTCTAAGAAAGAGTAACCAGAAATGGTTGCTCTTTTTTTTTGTGCTATTATTGTTAATGTTAAACTTTTTTTAATCTTTTGTGTTTTAGCAAATAAAGGCATTACATTTACAGGTTTAAGATAACGCAACTAAATAAAAACAATGAGAAAATTACTTTTAACTCTGTTGCTGGTTGTTTGCACTTCTGCATTTGCTCAAGTACACGATCCAGTAAAGTGGACTACTTCTGTAAAAAAGATATCCGATAAAGAAGCTGAGCTAGTAGCTACCGCAACAATTCAAAAAGATTGGCATTTGTATTCACAAGAAATTCCAAAAGGAGGGCCAATACCAACCTTATTTACTTTTGAAGGAAATGCGAACTATTTAAAAAAAGGAAATACTAAAGAAGAAGCAGGACATGTAGTGGATGATCCAATCTTTGAAATGAAAATTAAATATTTCGATACCAAAGCTACTTTTACTCAGAGAATCCGTTTAAAAACTACAGAGAAGTTTACTGTTAAAGGAGTGGTAGAATATATGGTGTGTACAGGAATGAACTGTTTACCTCCAAAAGAAGTAGAATTAACTTTTAATGTAAATTAATCCCTTTTTCCCAAAGATGATGAAAAAAATACTAGCATTTTTGCTTTGTTTTACTGTTGGGTTTTCGGCAATGAGCCAAATTCACAATCCAATAGCATGGAAAACGAGTGTAGAAAAAATTTCTGAAACAACATATAACTTAGTAAGCACCGCGACAATACAAGGAAATTGGCATTTGTATGCACAGGAAGTTCCGAGTGGAGGGCCTATTCCAACAACTTTTACATATGATGATGACGGAGGAAAAATTAAAATTGTAGGGAATACTACAGAGCCAGAAGGTGAAGTTAAGTTTACCACACTTTTTGGTGAAGAAGGAATGAATATTAAATCCTTTGCACACAAAGCCGTTTTTAAGCAAAAAGTAGAACTGGTTGATGCTAGTGTAACCCAAGTAAATGCGTTTGTAGAGTTTATCGCTTGTACTGATGAGATGTGTTTACCTCCAAAAGAAGTAGACTTGACATTTGATTTAACAACGGCTATTAAAGCTTCTACTGGTACAACAAAAGAAACAAAAACAACAGATAAAGTTGCATCCAAAGAAAGTAAAAAAGAAGATAAGAAAGGTTTGTGGGCTATTTTCTTTGTAGCCTTTCTGTCGGGGTTTGCAGCCTTGTTGACTCCGTGTGTGTTTCCTATGATACCCATGACGGTAAGCTTTTTTACCAAACAGAGTAAAAGTAAATCGGCAGGAATTCGAAATGCTATTATTTACGGGTTATCAATTATCGGAATCTATGTGTTATTAGGGTCTGGAGTGTCTTTTATTTTCGGAGCCGATGCCTTAAACGCATTGTCAACTAACGTATGGTTTAATTTAATTTTCTTTTTAATCTTGGTAATTTTTGCAGTGTCTTTCTTGGGGGCTTTTGAAATTACCTTGCCAAGTTCATGGGCAACTAAGGTAGATTCTCAAGCTGATAGAGGAGGTTTAATTGGAATCTTTTTTATGGCATTGGCCTTAGCAATTGTGTCTTTTTCTTGTACAGGACCAATTGTTGGAACATTGTTAGTAGAAGCTGCTTCTAAAGGAGGAATAGCGCCTATTGTTGGAATGTTAGGGTTCTCTTCAGCTATTGCACTACCATTTGCCTTATTTGCAGCTTTTCCAGGATGGTTAAATTCATTGCCAAAATCAGGAGGATGGTTAAACACAGTAAAAGTAGTATTAGGGTTCTTAGAATTAGCCTTAGCATTTAAGTTCTTATCAAATGCCGATTTAGTATTACAATTACATCTACTAGAAAGAGAGGTGTTTATTGCAATTTGGATTGCTATTTTTGGAGCCTTAGCTTTTTATCTTTTCGGAAAAATACAATTACCGCACGATAGTCCGATTAGTCATATATCTGTAGGAAGATTAAGTTTAGGATTGATAGTATTATCGTTTACCATCTATATGGTTCCTGGATTATGGGGGGCACCGCTGAATTTAATCAGTGCTTTTCCACCACCACAACATTATAGTGAGTCACCTTACGGAGTAGGGTTTACAAAACAAGCAGTAGTAAGTTCAGGGAATCAAGAAAATGGACATGAGCGTTTACCCGAAGGAGCACATTTAATGCCACCGCATGATATTATGTCGTTTCATGATTATGATAAAGGACTAGCCTATGCTAAAAAAGTAGGAAAGCCAGTAATGTTAGATTTTACAGGGCATGCTTGTGTAAATTGTAGAAAAATGGAACAAAACGTTTGGGTAAAACCAAAGGTGTTAGACGTGTTGAAAAACAAAGTAGTCTTAATTTCTTTGTATGTAGACGATAAAAGACCGTTAGAAGAAGATGAGGTGGTAGAATCAAAGTTAAACCCAGGGAAGAAATTAAAATACATTGGTCAAAAATGGAGTGAAATGCAAACCATTAAGTATAAGGCAAATTCACAACCATTTTATGTGTTAATGAATCACGATGAATCGAATATAAATGACCCGATAGCCTACACACCAGATGTAGATGAATATTATAACTGGCTTGAAAACGGGATTACTCATTTTAAAAAGTAATTAAAAATTAGGGTATAATAAAAAAGCACTTCAGATTTTTCTGAAGTGCTTTTTTATTAACATACGTTATGTTACAAATCTGCAAAGCATTGTAAGAGGTTCTTTTACAGTAGCTATTTTGAAATTACCTATAAAATTCGTACCTTTGTACGATATGGTAGATACTACACACGAGAAAAAAAATCAACGAGTTTTTACATTCAACTACCTTGTGTTCCGTAATCAATCGGACAAGTTTATCCCACCAGGGTTCTAATTTAAGTTTACAATAGCTCCTCTTTTTGTGAGAAGCTTCTCTAGTATATTTAAAAACACTTTGTAGAACTATTTACCAGTTAAAAAATAGATTTATAAAATGTTTTTTTTGACCTTACGAGTATCCGTTTACAGATAATCGTACACTTTTCTAAAAAGTATTCCGCATTAAAAGACAAATACCAAAATAAATAGGTTTTGTATTTACTGCTATTTAAGTTTCAATAGAAAAAGAACTAAAGAAACTTATAATTATTACATACCTATTCTTTTTTATAAAAATAAAATTATGACAATAAAAACTTACGATGCATTTAATCGTATAACCCCTTTAGAAATAGAAAGAGTAACTAACTTTTTATACACACACCTTGAAAAATATGGAGATGAAAAATCAGCAATTCGTAAAGCAATAGACTATGCAGCAAAAGAGCGAACAGGATTAGGTGGGTATGTTTTTACGATAGAAGATAAAGGTGAAATTATAGGGGCAGTGGTAATAAATAAAACTGGAATGGATGAGTATATTCCAGAAAATATCTTAGTGTACATAGCCACTCACAATGAATATAGAGGAAAAGGAGTTGGAAGAAAAATAATGACACATGCTATTGAAAACTGTAAAGGAGACATTGCTTTACATGTAGAAAAAGACAATCCAGCTAAGTTTTTATACGAAAAGTTAGGATTTACCACGCCATATTTAGAAATGAGATTAAAGAGATAATATGAGACAGTTAAAAATAACAAAACAAGTAACCAATAGAGAATCAAAATCTATTGAGAAGTACTTACAAGAAATAGGTAAGATTGATTTGATTACTGCAGATGAAGAAGTTGAATTAGCTCAAAAAATCAAAGCAGGAGACCAACGAGCGTTAGAAACTTTAGTGAATGCTAACTTACGTTTTGTTGTATCGGTAGCTAAACAATATCAAAATCAAGGGTTGCGACTTTCTGACTTGATTAATGAAGGAAATATTGGTTTGGTAAAAGCTGCAAGGCGTTTTGATGAAACGCGTGGATTTAAGTTTATATCGTATGCGGTTTGGTGGATACGCCAGTCTATTTTACAGGCCTTAGCAGAACAATCTCGTGTGGTTCGTTTACCGTTGAATAAAATAGGAAGCATTAGTAAAATTAATAAAGCGGTTTCTAAGCTTGAACAAAGTAATGAACGCATGCCTACGCCAGAAGAAATAGCCAAAGTTTTAGATATGACCGTTTCAGATGTAAAACAGTCAATGAAAAACTCTGGAAGACATATTTCTATGGATGCGCCTCTAAAAGAAGGAGAAACATCAAACTTATACGATGTTATGAAAGCTTCTGAAGCTCCCAAACCAGATAAAGATTTAATGCAAGAATCTTTACAGTTAGAAATTAGTAGAAGTTTAGAAACACTATCTCCAAGAGAATCGGATATCATAAAACTATTTTATGGTTTAGAAAACTACCGACCTATGAGCTTAACTGAAATAGGAGAAACTTTTGATTTAACAAGAGAACGTGTTCGTCAAATTAAAGAAAAAGGAATTAGAAGATTAAAACAACGATCGAGAACCAAAGTACTACAAACCTATCTAGGGTAGTTTCGACTTTGTTTAATTCATTAAAAATAATAATTTAAAAAGAGATAAATAATATGTTAATAATACAGGTAAAAGAGGGTGAAAACATCGACAGAGCGATTAAACGCTACAGAAGAAAATATAGGAATACAAAAGTATTACAAGAAATAAGAGAAAGAAAAGAATACACAAAACCATCTGTAAGCAGAAGAGAGCAATTAAAAAAAGCTCAGTACAAAGAGCAGTTTTTATTAGAGCAGGAGAAATAAGATATGGATATACATTTTATTGATCTATTAATATTTGTGTTATATCTGATTTTTATGCTTGGAGTAGGAGTTTACTTCATGAATAAAAACAAATCAAAAGACGATTACTATGTAGGAGGAAGAAACATGTCAGCAGGTCATATAGGACTTTCTGTTGTTGCAACGGATGTTGGAGGAGGTTTTTCTATAGGCTTAGGAGGTCTTGGTTTTTTAATGGGACTCTCCGGTAGCTGGATGCTTTTTACAGGATTATTAGGTGCTTGGATAAGCGCCGTTTTTTTAATCCCAAAAGTATACCCTATCGCTAAAAAACATCATTTTTTAACGTTCCCAGAATCGTTAGCGTTTCACTACAATACAAAAGTAGCTCTAATGGCTGGAATTATTTCACTAATAGGGTACATAGGTTTTACAAGCTCACAAATTTTAGCAGGAGCAAAACTAGCATCAGCTACCTTCCCTTCTATATCAATTACTAAGGCAGTTTTAATTATGGGAGTCATTGCAGTGATATATACAGTTATTGGAGGAATAAAAGCAGTGATTTATACAGATACCATTCAGTGGATAATTCTAATGGTAGGATTAATAGGGATTGGAATTCCTATTGGTTATGTAGAAGTAGGGGGATGGAATGGAATTAAAGAGATTTTACCAGTTAGTTTTTTATCGCTAACCAATGTTTCGTTTATTGATATGTTTAATTGGATAATCACCATTGTACCTATTTGGTTTGTTGGAATGACCTTATACCAACGAATTTATGCTTGTAAAGATGAAAAAACAGCAAAAAAAGCATGGAAAATAGCGGGACTTTTTGAATATCCAATAATGGCATTTATGGGGGTTGCCTTAGGGTTGTTTTCTAGAGTAGCCTACGAGCAAGGAATGTTTGCAAGTATAGGATATGCCCCAGGAGTAGAATTGGATGCAGAATTAGGGCTTCCATTGTTGCTAAGAAGTATTTTGCCAGTGGGTTTAATGGGATTAATGATGTCGGCTTATTTTTCGGCAATCATGTCTACAGCCGATAGTTGTTTAATGGCAGCTTCAGGAAACTTAACAACAGATATTTTGGGGTATTTCAAAAAAAGTATCAGTATAAAAAACTCACAATTGATAACTTTTTTAATAGGAGGCTTAGCTATTGTATTGGCTACAAAAATGCAAAATGTATTAGAGTTAATGTTGTATTCGTACGCTTTTATGGTATCAGGTTTGTTAGTTCCTGTTTTAGGAACATTATTACTGAAAAAGCCATCACCAATTGCCGCTTTTTATGCAATGATTTCAGGAGGATTGACCACTTTACTATTAATTATTTTAGAGGTAAAATTACCTTTTGGTTTGGATGCAAATTTCTTCGGAATTACATTATCAGCTATCGTATTTTTAATAATTCAGTTAATCAATAACCAAAAAACATGGAAAGCCTAAAGGATGCTTTAGAGAAGGTAAGAAAAGAATTACATAAGTTTCCTGAAGTTTCTGAAGAAGAATATGAAACTAAAAAAAGAATACAAACTTTTTTAAAGGAACATACATCATGCAAAGTGGTACCAGTAGCAAAAACAGGGTTGCTAGCAATATTTAACGAAAATGAAGAGGGGAAAACAGTTATGCTTAGGGCAGACATTGATGCGTTGCCTATTCAGGAAGTGAATACTTTTGAGCATAAATCTGTAAACGAAGGAATTTCCCATAAATGTGGACACGATGGGCATACAACAATTTTACTTGGGGTAGCAAAACTACTTACAGAAAACCCTTTGCATAAAAGAAAAGTGTTGTTACTTTTTCAACCTTCAGAAGAAAACGGAAGAGGAGCGCAGTTTGTTTTAGAAGATCCTTCTTTTAAAGAACTCAATATAGACTATGTTTTTGCATTACACAATTTACCAGGTTTTACCAAACAAGAAATAGTTGTAAAAGAAAACGAGTTTACTAGCAATGTAAAAAGTGTTGTAATTACTCTAGAAGGAAAAACAGCGCATGCAGCAGAGCCAGAAAAAGGCTACAATCCAGCGAACGCAATTGCTGAAATTCTTCATTTTGTAAAAAAAGAAACTAAAAATACACCTGAAAATCCTGATTTTTTCCTAGCTACACCAGTACATATAATGATGGGAGAAAAAGCCTATGGAGTATCAGCAGGATATGGAGAGGTACACCTTACATTACGAAGTTGGAGTACGCGTTTGATGAAAGAAAAACAGAATAAGTTTGAACAACTACTTCAAAAGCTTCAAGAAAAAGAAAAGTTAAGTATTAATACTTCTTGGTTTGAAGAGTTTTATGCAAATAAAAACAACAAAGAAGCCGTTGAATATATAAAATCGGCAGCAGAACAACTAAATTTATCAATTAATGAAATAAACACTCCATTTAAATGGGGAGAAGACTTTGGATTGTTTACACAGCAGTTTAAAGGAGCTATGTTTGGGCTAGGAGCAGGAAAAGATACACCAGCATTGCATAATCCAGATTATGATTTTCCTGATGAAATAACAGTAACAGGAGCACAATTATTTTATAATATTTTAAAAGAAGTTCAACAATAATGACTCATACATCGTATTTAGAATTATCTGAATCAGCAATAAAAAATAATATCAATTTTATACGTGGAATAATAGGAGATACTACTATTTTTTCATCTGTAGTAAAAGGAAATGCTTACGGTCATGGAATTAAAACCTACTGTATGTTGGCATACAAATACGGAGTAAGACATTTTAGTGTTTCTGATGCGAATGAGGCTTTTGATGTAAAAAAAACACTGCCTTATGAAGATGTAACCATTATGATAATGGGAATGATTGAAAACAGTCAGTTACCATGGGCAATAGAAAATGAGATAGAGTTTTTTGTTTTTGAAGAAAATAGACTACAAAAAGCGATAGAAGCAGCTAAAAAAGTAAAGAGAAGCGCTAAAATTCACTTAGAAATCGAAACAGGAATGAACAGAACAGGCTTTGTTCCGAAAGAAACAACAAAAGTTCTTAAATATATTGAGACGCATAAAGAATTTGTTGATGTTAAAGGAATTTGCTCTCATTTAGCGGGAGCAGAAAGTATTTCAAATTACAAGAGAATAACCGACCAAAAGAAAAAGTTTAAAAATGTAAGAAAGAGAGTAAAAGAACTTAATTTGTTTAAACCAACTTACCATTTAGCAAGTTCAGCAGCTACAATTCGATATCCAACAACAAGGTTAGACTTGGTAAGAGTAGGTATTTTACAATTTGGTTTTTTCCCAACAAACGAAATATTAGTTCACTATTTAACCAAAGAAAAAATTGTAGAAAATGCGCTAAAAAGAATCATATCTTGGAAAACACAAGTTATGGATGTTAAAACGATAAAGGCTGGTCAGTTTATTGGCTATGGTACATCCTATTTTACAAATCAAGAAACAAAAATAGCAATCATTCCTGTTGGCTATTCTTCAGGATATAGTCGCTCTCTAAGTAATAAAGGAAAAGTTTTAATTAGAGGACAAAGACATAAAATAGTAGGAACCATTAATATGAATATGATGGCAGTAGATGTAACACATGCTGGCACTATTGAAAAAGGAGATGAGGTTGTGTTGATAGGAAGTCAAGGAGATGTTGAAATAACAGTTTCATCATTCAACGATTCAATACAAATCATTAATTATGAATTACTAACACGACTTCCTGAGAATTTACCAAGAATAATAACAAAATAATTATGGCAGAATTAATTATATATTCTGAAAGAATAAAAGACAACATAAAGAAGTTAAGTGACTTTTTTGAAGAAAATCATATTGAATGGAGTTTGGTAACAAAAGTTTTCTCAGGAGATAAAACATTCTTAAAAGCAATTTTAACCTCTGACGTAACCCAAAAAATAAACTCAATTGGAGACTCAAGGTTAACAAGCTTGAGAAACTTAAGAGAGGTAAACCCAGATTTACGAACCATTTACATAAAACCCCCTGCAAATATTTATGCAGATGAGGTGGTAGAGTACGCAGATATTTCTTTAAACAGTTCTTTATCTACGATAGAGTCGCTTAATGAAGCAGCGAAGAAAAAAAATAAAATTCATAAAATCATTATTATGATTGAAATGGGTGAATTAAGAGAAGGGGTAAAAAGAGATGATATTTTAGGGTTTTATGAAAAAGTATTCAACCTATCGAACATCGAAGTAATAGGGATAGGATCAAATTTAGGATGCATGTATGGTGTAGAACCTACTTATGATAAGCTATTGCAATTATCATTGTATAAAGAACTGATATCGGCAAAATTCAATAAAGATTTAAAGTACGTTTCTGGAGGTTCATCAATTACGTTACCATTGGTGGAAAATGGAGTTGCTCCTAAAGATATCAACCACTTTAGAATTGGAGAAGCTGCATTCTTTGGAGTAAGTCCGTTAGAGAATAAGCAGTTTAAAGATTTGCATACAGAAACATTTGAGTTTTATGCTAACGTAATAGAGTTGGAAAAGAAAAAAATAGTGCCCGATGGCATTATAAGTGAAGCAAGTATTGGACATACATCTACTTATGATGAAAACGATGTACAAGAAACATCGTACAAGGCAATTTTAGATTTTGGTTTATTAGATGTAGATAAAAATGATATTGAAGTTGAGGATAAAAGTATATCTTTTGTGGGAATTACTTCTGATATGTTAGTAATTGATGTTGGGTTGAATAAAAATGAAGCAGGAGATACAAAATATAAAGTAGGTGATAAAGTAAAGTTTACACTTAGCTATATGGGGGTAGCAAGATTGTTAAGTTCTAAATTTATAGATAAAGTTTATATATAAAACAAAGATATCTACCCTCTACTTTTTTAGGGGGTAGATAGTAATAGTATTACCTAACCATGTTTGTAATTTACCATATATAATTTTTTGTTTTTCGTCAGAAAAATGTCTTATTCTAGTAGCATGATTTGCATTAGGTAATACCATTTTTAAGGCATCAACCTTTTTTTTAGGTATAGGGGCACAAGCGTACCAAGGATCATTTTCGCCGTAAATGTATAAAATTTGGTTCCCTCTATTTTCTACATAATTGCGCACTTTTTTAATATAATTGGGGTTGTAGCTTATATCAATATTTTTAGGAGCGAAACGCTTATTAGAACTACTGGTAACCACTTGAAGCAAATCTTTAACAGGTGTTAAGTCATATCCATAATACCCTAATTCTGTCATATGTTGATAAAAGGAAGGAAGGTAATAGTTATATCCCCAATCACTATAAACAGTAATATCAGAGTTCTTTATTAAAAATTTAAATAATACGTTGATATCATTATTGTTTTCAGGTATTTTATCACACTTACCATCTCCCCATTGCCAAAAAGAAAAAGGAAATTCTAATACAGCATATTCTAAAACTTCATTAAAAGGAACTTCATTAAAAGTAATCTCATTAGTCGTAGCATATTCTTTTAGTAATGGAATTATATCGTTTCTTTTATGTAAAATAGTACGTTGAAATGTTTTAATTTTATCTCTACAAGTTTCATTCTTAATAGTATTTATGAAATCGTTAGTTCTAATATCTTCTGTACTGTTTATCAAAGGAGCTACGTAAGGCACAGTTACATCAATATCATTAGGGAAATTATATTTATAAATTAATGCAGTTTCTCCTCCTTTACTAATACCCGTAGAAATCCATTTATTCTTGTACAAAGATTTTAACTTCTCAACAATAAAGTGATAATCGTTTGTGGCATTATCATTTGTTAGGTATTTCCAAGGAATCTCATCAGGTCTAGATTTTCCGTACATCCTGTATTCTACAATAACTTGATTACCCTTAAAATCTTGCTTAATTCGGTAGTTCTATTATGGGAAGCATACCCATCTGTAACCAGAATAGTAGGGGTATTATAGTCACTATGTGATACATAAATATATTGCTTAAAAGTACCTTCTTCCGGATGTTTATGATCCAAAAATTGATTTAAAATAACTTGATAAGACTCTATAAAATGATCTTCAGTTTTTATAGTATTAATTTTAGCATTAGGAAAAACTTCTTGTAGTTTACTTTTAAAAGATTTTTTATTATTATTTGTGTTACATGAAAGTAAAACAGTAATAATAAAAGT